>JAJZKY010000117.1 GCA_021803885.1 Planctomycetota bacterium | reverse complement strand
CCAAAAACCCCACGTCACCAACTGGCACGGCAGCACCTGGAGGTGCTCGTGCTGATGCGCGGCGGGGCCGGTGATGGCTCGAGCTTGTATCTGGCTCCAGAGGCTTTCCTGCTGACGCTGCGGCTGGTGGTCATACAAGAGCGCATTGGATTGGTAGACCAGACCGCTATAGCCGAAGCGCAGTGTGTGCGAGCCTACTTGCCGCCCCAAGACGATGGCGGAATTGCAAAATCCGTCGTAGGTGACGGCGATGGGCGTAGAACCCAACCGATCATTGACGACTTCATGCCAGTTGAGCATGGCAATGGGATAGGCGCGGGCATGGCCATGAATCACGACGCCAATGACACGGTTGGGCGAGGCAATAAAACCACCGCTGTCGCGCATGGAGTTGTTCAGCGCTCGCACTTGGCGCACGGAAAGAGTGCGGGGGTGATTTAGCGCCAGCAATCCATTTTTGACGTTGCCGGAAGCCAGAATTTGGCCGCGCGGCACCAGGCACGGCGTTAAGTTAAAGCCGTAGGAATTAACGTGCTTGCCATCGCCGGTGATGGTGGAAAAGCGGCCGTGCCATAGAGGAATCGCCAGGTTTTTGATGAACACGGCGATGGTAAAGATGGCCAGCAGGGTGATAAGCCACCAGCCGTGAGAAAAAAAGCGGGAGGCCAATTTCATTGTGCGCCTCGGTTGAAGGCATCAGCGGCTACGGTTATCGCGACGGGCCAAAGGGCCGGACCATGCTACGGCGAGATTGTTTCAGGCAGTGGCGAGCCATGGGCAACCAACTGCGGCTTTGTTGCGGTGGCGGCCGCCATGGCGCTGGCATTCCAGTGGCCATGGTGGGAGCCGCTTTGGGCCACCATCAACACCAGAATCAGCGGCAGGTAGGTGACGCTGGCCAGAAAAACCCGTCGAGCCGCATCTCTGGTGGGGTTGCGCATCATCTGTACGGCCAGGTAAACCAGACCCATTCCGGCAAGGATGGCGCCCGGTATATACCATCCGCCGGCGATATTCAACAAGGCCACCGCCAGGGTGATTGGAATAAGAGCCAAGCTGTAGGCCAAAATCATGCGGCAGGTCAACGTGCCGCCATGATCGACTAGGGGCAGCATGCGAAAGCCGGCCCGCTGATAGTCCTCGCGATACATCCAGGCCAAGGATAGAAAATGAGGAATCTGCCATATGAACAACAGTGTGCCCAGCAGGAGTGCGGGGGCACCAATTCGACCGGTGGCGGCGGTAAAGCCCATGACGGGCGGAATAGCGCCGGCTACCGCGCCCACCAATGTGTTGAGTGAGGTGTAGCGTTTCAACGGTGTGTAGACAAACGCATAAATAGCCAAGTTCGCCAGGCCCAGGAGCGCTGTGAGCGGGTTGACCAGAAGCAGCAGGATGGTGCTTCCGACAGAGGCCGCGACTACCGCCAATAACAATGCCGCCGGCACGGACATTCGGTGGGTGGGCAGGGGGCGATTTTTAGTGCGGTTCATGCGCGAATCGGGTTCTATTTCGAGAATTTCGTTGAGTGCTGCGGCGCTGCCGGCGAGCAGCCAAGTTCCGAGAAGGGTGTAAAGCAGCGTCAGCCACAGGAGATGGCCGGTTGATCCGAGAATAAACCCTACCCCGGTGGTAATCACCACCATGGCGGTAAGGCGAACTTTTCCCAATTCCATCCAATCCGCCACCAGATGGTGGTAGGTTTGGGGGCGATCAAGAATTTGGGTATCGGCCATCGTGCACTTCCAAGTCACAGAGCAACTCAATCATCATAGGCAAGGCCGAGGCGATTGTAAAACATGGGTCGCGCGCTGGTTGGGTGGCGGCTTACCGCCCGGCAGTGGCGATTCGTGGCAATTTTCCGTTGCGCGCATTAAACTTCGGGGCAACCGTCGGCGCACGAGATGGATTTTCACCTATCCAAATGGAGAAAAGAAAAATGTCGCAAGATGCCGCCAAAAATAATGTTCGTATTGAGAAAGATTCCCTTGGCCCGCTGGAGGTGCCCGCAGATGCGTATTACGGAGTGCAATCGCTGCGGGCTATGCATAATTTCCCCGTTTCGGGCCAACCCATGCCGAAAGCGTTTATCAAAGCGCACGCCCTGATAAAAAAAGCGGCTGCCATGACCAACCATGAATTGGCTCTGCTGGATGCCCAGCGTGCTGAGGCTATTGGTCAGGCTGTGGATGAAATTGTCGCGGGCCGATTCGCCGATCAATTTCCGGTGGATGTTTACCAAACCGGTTCGGGGACCAGCACCAATATGAACCTTAATGAAGTGATCGCGAGCCGGGCCAACGAAATTCTCGGCGGCAAGCGCGGGGACAAAGAGCCGGTGCATCCCAACGACCATGTCAATATGGGGCAATCCAGCAATGATACGATTCCGACCGCCTTGCATGTAGCGGCATTGATGGAAATTCACCAGACTCTGCTGCCCGGGATTGCACGGCTGCAAAAGTCCTTGGAAAACAAGAGCCGGGAAACATGGGCCGTTATTAAAACCGGCCGGACCCATCTGCAAGATGCCACGCCTATTCGGATGGGGCAGGAATTTCTGGGGTATGCCGGGCAGATGCAGCGCTCCACGGAGCGCATGAAAGCGGCCGCCTTGGACCTTTCTGAAGTGGCGTTGGGCGGGACGGCCGTAGGCACGGGCATTAACGCGCATCCTCAATTTGCGCCGCGTGTTTGCCATTTGCTTTCCCAATGGTTGAGCCTGAACATTAAAGAGAGCACGAACCATTTTCAGGCGCAGGCCACGCTGGATGCCGCCTGTTTTGCGTCCGCCGCCCTGAAAACCGTGGCCGTGAGCCTGACCAAAATTTGCAACGACCTACGCTGGATGAGTTGCGGCCCGCGCGCCGGCCTGGCAGAAATTGAAATACCCGCGGTGCAGCCGGGCAGTTCGATCATGCCGGGCAAGGTGAATCCGGTGATTGCGGAAAGTGCGTTAATGGTATGTCAACGCGTCATCGGAAATGATGCCACGATCACGGCGGCGGCGTCGGCGGGTAATTTTGAATTGATTGTCACCATACCGGTGGTGACCTTAGCGCTTTTGGATTCCATTACACTTCTGGGGCGATCGGCCCATAATCTGGCAGTGCAGTGTGTGGATGGGCTTGTGGCCACGAAGCGCGGGCCGGAGCTAGTGGAAGCGGGGCTGATGCTGGCCACAGCGCTGGCCCCGGTTATCGGATACGAGAAAGCCGCCGGCATCGCCAAAGAGGCCGCCAAAACGGGGAAAACCATCCGCGAGGTGGCGGCCATCAAAACCACCCTTACGCCCAGGCAGTTGGCTGACTTGCTGGATCCGGCGACCATGGTTGAACCGTCGGATCGTGTGTTGCCCACTGCGGGGTGACGGCGTGGGCCAGGGGAAGGTGGTTGATGGTGGATAGGGCGGGGGGTGGCTTTGCGGCGGTGCAACGTGTAGTATAATGTGGTGTAAGCGTGGTTTTTGCAGGGAATTGGTGATGGCGGTCAAGAGCTTTAAGGCAGATGTGGCCCGGCGGGCGATATTGAATTGGATTAAAACAGGGCGTTTCAAACCCGGGGATCAGATGCCGGCGGAGCCTGCCTTGGCCAAAGAACTGGGGATGAATCATTTGACACTGCGGCGGGCGCTAGCAGAATTGGCCCGCGAGGGGATTATTGTAAAACAGGAACGGGTGGGAAATTTCATCAGCGTGGGGGCCGACCCGCAGTTTGCCACCGGGGTGGGAGTGCTTTTGCCGCGGTGGTTGCGGCGCGTACCATCCTACAATGCGACGGGGATAGTTTTGGAAGGGGTGCATCAGGCCCTGGATGTCCGGCGTTACAATGTGCATGCGTTGTTTTATGAAGAAGGTCGGCTATTGGCGGATGCCGGGAAGATGGTGGTGGACAAGCGGATGGGAGGGGTGATTGTGGAAGGAAGCCGGCGTGATGATTTGCGGCCGCTGCTGGAAGCGGGAATTAAGGTGGTGGCCCTATCGCCAGATCCGGTGGAATGTGCTTCAGGCGTGTATTGGGTGGATCAGGATCACGTGACACCATTTCGGCAAATACTGGAACGGCTGTTGCGGCTGGGCCATCGGCGCATTGCCATACTTTTTTACCATAGTATGAATTGGGGCCTGGTGCTGCGGGATACGGCTCGCTTTGTGTTTGAAGAAAGCGAGTCCGCGCAGGCCACTGCCTCCATTGTGGAATTGCCGAACCCCACCTCCGGAGAAGTTTCCATGCCGGTGGATTTAAGAGCACTTGAACCGTTGTTTAACGGGGAAAGTCCTCCCACAGCCATCGTGGCCCCGGACGAAATCGCTGCCAGTGCGGTGTTTCGGTTCTTACAAGCGCGGGGACTGAGTATTCCGGGTGATGTTTCATTGGCGGCATATGAAAATTACGCTCCAGCGCTAAATCCACTGGCACTGACTAGTGCCGATTCCCTAGCTGCGCGGCGGGCCGCGGTGGATGCGGCGGCTTTCATGCTGCGGGATTTGCTGGAGGGAAGGCTGCCGCCGGGCAAAGGCATCACGGTGGAATCGCAAGTGCGATGGGAAAGCTCCATCGGACCGGTGGCGGAGCAGCATTTGCGGGTTTGAGGGGGGTGGCAGCAGGATCGGAATTTTGGCAGGGGGGGCTTGACAGGCGTGGAGGAATTGGTATATTGTGTGTAAATGGATGTTTGGCGGCAGCGGGCAGCGTTCACGGAGGTCTGCGGGCAAGGTTGGTTGCAATGGGATTAGACGTTGTGCCGTGTTGTGATATGTGAGCGAAACTTGACATGGGCTGGTGCGTAGGTTATTATAGCCCAGCGCGGCTGGGGCCGCAGAAGCCAGGAGTCAGGAGACAGAATTCAGGAGTTTTTGAGCGCGGAGGGGGTAAAGGGCTTTTGGGGGAAACGGCGGCGCGTGACCAAAAATCTTTGCGCGGTGCGAAGAAATCGACGGGTTGTGGCACAGAGTTTAAGAGTGTTTCAGGCGAAGCTGCCTGCCATGCGGTGTAGTCTGGTATGCGAATTGCAGTGAGATAGTAAGCGCATTTTTAAAAAGGAGAGTGTTATGCTTACCAACAACGGGACCGAAAAGGCCAAAGGCAATAGGATAGTATGGGCCATGGGTGCTGCAGCCATTGGGGCCGCTGCATTGGCCATGGGTGGCCAGGCGGCCCAGGCCACGTTTAACAGCGGCTTGGTTGACCTGCAATTTGTGGGCAATACGAACGGCACCGGCCCCACGACCAGCGGCCCAGCAGTGATTGGGGCGGCAGGTGATGTGTGGAATAAAATTGTTGGGGCAAGCAGCAGTGCCACCTACGCCGGGCCGAACGTTCCACTGAACTTGGTCGATGGAAGCACCGCCAGCGGGGCAGAGCTGACGATTTCCAATGAGAATACCACTCCGCAAGCCTATATCGTCGATTATCCGGGAGCGCCGACCACGCAGAACTCCGCCGATTACGGACTGCTGGCTAGCGACTTGGTGGGCTACGTCACCACGCCGATGCTGGCGGTTGAAATAACCGGCCTTAACACCGGGCTTTCCTACAATTTATATCTCTACAATGCCTACAATAATAAAACCAGCGGCTTAGGAACCACGTACAGCGTTGTCGGTTCGACGACCGGGAGTGGCACCATTGATCCCACTGATGCCGGGGGGAAGTTTGTTTCCGGCGAAAATTATCTGGAGTTCACGCTATCCCCGGATAGTAACGGGGCCATTACTGTAGACATGGTCTCCAGCGACACCAGCGTGTCCAGCCAGGCCTTGCTGTCTGGTTTTCAGTTACAAGCAGTTCCCGAGCCGAGCGCTGAGGCGCTGCTGGCAGTTGGTGGGCTTGGATTGTTGCTGTTGAAACGGCGGCGGACTGCGTGAGCTAGCAAGAGAACTCTCCGCGGTCGGTATTGCGTATGGCTCGGCGGGGCCGTGGTTTGTGGCATTGGCGGGCGCCGGCGCGACCGGGGGCAAGCGAGGGAGCAGGTCGCGAAGCGATCGCGTTGCTGCTGGTCTTAACTGGAGTACTGGCATGAATACCGCCGCAGTCAATTCCGTGCATGGCGGCCGCTTTTCGGTCTGGCGCAGGGCATTCACCCTGGTTGAACTTTTGGTGGTGATTTCCATCATCGCCATTTTGATTTCGCTGTTGCTGCCGGCCTTGGCGGCGGCGCGGCAAAGTGCGCTGGGTGTACTGTGCGAGAGCAACCTGCGGCAATTCGGCATTATGTTTTCGGTGTATGAAAATGATAACCAGGGCGCCATGGTGGTGCCCGATTGGAATTACCAGGGTTGGCTGGGGCCGTTGTATCAAATAGAGCCGGGCGGCGGCGCGGGAAGTTGGCCGGTGGGCGCCCTGGGAAGTTGGAACACTTATCCCCACAGCTATGCCGCCGAATATGGGCTGCCCAACATCTGGACATGTCCTGCGGTGACGCCGTCGGTTGGGTTTATCAATGGTCCGCCAACAACGACAGGATACTTGAATATTTTTGAGGGTATGGGTTATTGCTACGGAATGAATGGCTTTCTGGGTGATCCGATTTGGGGTGGCTCGCCTCATGGGGCGAATTGGGCGAATACAAAATTTATAACCGATCCGTCGGATACGGGTTACCTTTTTGATGTGGATCCGGTGAATTCTACAGGTTCCGTTAATTTGTCCTTTGCGGTGATTCCCAATTCCGGAGCGCTGCAACCTGGTTTTGTAGAGCCTTCGTTCAGGCATAATGGCAACACCAATGTTTTATTCGTAGACGGTCATGTGGAGCCTATGAATTCCGGCCAGGCCAATATCGGGGCCAGCGGATATCCGTTGCTGAGTCAAAAGCCATGGATGTCGCCGCAGGCTACGTACTGGCTGGGCGTGCCGGGTGGGTGATGGGCGGTGGCGAGGTGGGGAGCGTGCATGGATCCAGAATAACAAGCGAGGTTGGCTATGCGATTGTTGCGGCGCGGCGTCATTGCGGGATTATTGCCGGCAATGGTGGCCAGTGGATTTGGGGGGTGGGCCGGCGCCGCTCCGGCATGGCGATACTCTCGGCCGCGCATTGAGTTGCCGTTCATGAAGGCTCCGCCGATTCAAGGCGTGGTCAAACCGGCCCAATGGGCGGGTGCGGATGAAATGACGGGCTTGAGCGCCGGGGCCATGCTGGCCCCATGGACGGCTCACTTTTGGGTGGGCGGCAACGCGCAGGATCTGTTGGTGGCGGTGGTGACGCAAACTCCCCCGGGCGGCAAACTGCTGGCGCGTGTCAATCCGATGCCCGCGGGCATGAACGCCCATATTATCACCGTGGATGATGATGTGGAGATTCTGGTGGCCCCGCTGGACAAAAATGGCCAGGGCCGAGGCACGGTGTACCAATTGATTGTCAACGCCAAGGGAGCGATCTGGCAAAATGCGTTTCGCAGCCGGGGGGCGGGCGCCAAAGCGTGGCATGGCCATTGGAAAATTGCGAACAAGGTGGTGGGCAATCGGTGGAATTTGCAGGTGGCCATTCCCTGGAAGGACTTTGGCATTGAGCGCATCGCCGGGCACTCGGTGGGCATACGCATTGTACGCGATTGGATGCAGCGCGGTCCGCACCTGCCCTGGCAGACGCAATGGGCGCCGCTGGGAGGTACGTACACGAGCGTGCCCACCATGCCGGTGGTGACATTTCATTCCAAGGCGCCGGTGGTACAGGTACGAGACTTGCAGAACAGGCCCGGTGGACCGGTTCATATCAAGCTGTCGATTTTTAATCCGGGCGCGGGACTGCTGCGGGTGCGATCCATGGTTCAGGTGACGCCCAAGGAAGATCCACCGGTGCGGCAGACGCAAAAGATCACCTTGGCTGCGCGCCAAAAGAAAATAATTGACATACCCGCGGTGGCCACCGCCCATGAACTTTTGTACACACGGATTCTGGTGGAGTCGGCCCACGGCAAAGCCATTTACTATAAGCGGAATTTCGCCTGGAAAATCAACCGTCCGCGCCAATTGTGGACCCTCAACGCGCATGCATCCCGCCGCGTGGATACCGCATTTATGTATTACCCTTCCATCCAAGCCATGCAGGTGCGGGTGAACCTGAGTGATTTGGCTGATCGGGCCAAGGTTAGAGCGGTAGATTTGCAGGTGCGCGACGTCAAAACCGGGCGCGTGGTTGCCGCCGCCGTCATGCCACCGGTGCACAACTTTGTCACACGGCTGCGGGAATGGAAAATGCCACCGTTGAATGGGAAGTATGATTTGGTGGTTCGGTTGGCGGGCATCGGCGGCAAACCGCAATTGCTACCGTTTGTGCGGTACCATTTTAAGTGGCAGCATAACCAACTGGGCCGGGGCGGCCTGATTGTTCATCCATTTAAGGGGCTGGCGGTGCATGGTCGAAGGGTGGAGATGGTGTTGCGGCAATGCACCATGAACGGGTTGGGGTTGTGGGGGCAGGTGAAGGCCCTGGGGCAAAATTTACTTTCCGGACCTATGCGGATTGTGGTGCGGGCGGGAGGGAAGCGGTTTGTTGGCCATGGGCAGGAGCATTTTGCCAGGATCAGTGCCACGCAGGTGATTGCGGTGGCCCATTGGGCGGCTGGCCCGCTGAAGGGAACCAGCCGCAGCGTATGGCATTATGACGGAATGATGAAAACCACCTTGCGGTTGCAGCCAACCGCCGAAAAGCTGGATTCGGTGGTGCTGGTGATTCCGATGGTGAATAAGCAAATGCCATTGATGACCGCGTGTACGGATGGCTTGCGGTTTAATTATGCGGGTAAAACGCCGACGGGTCTGGGCGAAATATGGAATGGCAGCGAAGCGCCGCGGAACAGCATCATTGGATCGTTTGTGCCCTATATCTGGACCGGCGGACCGGAGCGTGGCGTTGCGGTATTTGGCGATAATGATGCAGGCTGGGTGGATTACCAGGCCCAAACGCCGTGCCAGGAACTGGTGCGCAAGGCCGACGGCACGTTGGAACTGCGGTTGAACCTGGTGGCGGAGGCGGCGCGACTGAAGACCGCGCACAAAATTGTGTTGGGCTTTCAGGCTACGCCCATCAAGCCGATGCCCAAAGATTGGCGGCGGTGGTCTTTTAATGACGATTTGCCAGGTTGTTATCATGTGTGCTATGTGGGGGCGTGCTATTATTGGGGAGCGTTGACGGCGTTTGGCGACGTTTACCCGCGTGGCCATGATTGGAGCATTTACAAGCAGTTTGCCCGGACGCGGCGCACCGGCAAGATCCCCTATGCCTTTATTCAACGCTGGCTGGCCGGTTACCGCGCCCCGACGCCATCGGATGCCCGCCAGTATGGTCCGAGCGTACGCGATTTATTTTCCGGTTTGGCGGATCATCCGCAGGCCGTCATCGTCTACACCAATCCGGCGGCCATGCGGGTGGATACGCGCGCCGGCCGGACATATTTGAATGAATGGGACAGACATGTGTATCCGACGCGGCGCTATGTGCACGGAGAATATTTTGATTTTACCGTAAACCCATGCCGCAGCTTTCGGGATTTTGCCCTCTGGTATTATCACAAAATGCTGACCACCTTTGATTCCGGCATCTACTGGGATAACGTGTTTCTCAAATCTGATTTTAATACGGTGCTTACCAATGCCTACCGCCTGCCCGATGGTTACGTGCAGCCCGCGACGACGCTGTGGAGTACGCGGGCCTTAATTCGCCGAACCGCCGAGATGGATGCCCAGCTTGGCCTGCCGGACCGCAACATGTGCCACATGACCAATACCGCCATCGCGCCCATTCTGGCCTTTGCCCGGGTGGATCTGGACTGGGAGGAACATATCAGCGAAAGGCCTTTCCAGGACCGTTTCAGCCGGGCGTTTATTCTCACGGAAAGCATCGGGCGACAGTTCGGCAATGTGCCGGTGGTGCTTTCTGATATGCATGGGAACAACGCCAAGAAGATCGCCTGGGCGTTGCGTACCGAGACGGGCGTGGTGCTGACCTTTGAACTGAAAAAATGGCCGAGTTGGACCAAGGCTGGAACCTACCGGAATAATTTCGCCCGGCTCATCCGGTTCGGTTACGGCACGCGCCGGGTCAAAGTATGGAATTATTGGCGGCATGGTTACCCGCTGCGCGTGACGGGAGATAAAACATCCTCGCTGGTGGTGGCGAAGCGCAACGGCGACGAGGCGGTTGTGGTGGTCTGCGACTGGGGGCACGGT
>JAJZKY010000116.1 GCA_021803885.1 Planctomycetota bacterium | reverse complement strand
CGCAGGATGCCGGATGATCCATACGCGTCGAGGTCTTGGTTATGTGCTGGTGGCGCCAGAATGAAATACTCATTGCGAATTCGGCTGACGCTCTCCTGTGCCATTGCCATTGCCGTTCTTCTCGCGGGGCTCGGGGTGACGCTGTATGTCAGTCTGCGGCGGGCATTTGTGTCGCGATTTGACCTATCGATGCGGTCGCGGGCCGTACTCCTGATCAATGCGATTGACTGGGATTCACACCAAGGGATTCATCTGGGTGAAGATTCGTCCCATCGTGCGGGGCCCTCGGGACTGGAACTGCCGCGCTATTACCAGATATGGACACGCCGCGGTCAGTCTCTGCTTGTCGCCGGCGCACTGCACGGCCACCAACTGCGATTCGACCCGCATCCCACACACGGTGGGTCATTTCTGCTTGTGACGTTTTTCAAGCACCGTGCGGCCCGCGAGTATATTTTTCAGATCGTCCGCAAGCCGGATGATGACGAACAACATGGACAGCATCAGCACGGTCAGCAGGATCCCGGGCCCAACCATCATTTGACTCATGTTCGCCCCACCGCTGAGCACCGAGAGGACGGGCCGCATCATCCCGACCGGGCCAAGCTTCGGCATTACATCATTGCGGTTGCCAAGTCGACCGGCGAATTGGATGCGGCACTCGATAGCCTTGGATGGTCATTAATCGTCGCGTGTTCTGCGGCGACGCTGCTATCCGCAGCCGTCATGTGGCATCTGCTGGAGCGGGGATTCAGATCGGTCGACAAGGTTGCGGACGCCATCACGCGCGTCGGTACGAAGAACCTGAGCGACCGGGTCGCCATTGCCGATGCCCCAAAGGAACTCCGGCCCATTATCGACCGATTGAATCAGCTCCTGCAGAGGGTTGAGGATACGGTCAATCGCGAAAAAGCACTGACGGCGGACATTGCACACGAATTGCGAACGCCGCTGGCGGGTATGCGGGCTGCGACAGAATTGGCGGTATCACGTCCAAGGGAGGCGGAAGAATATCGGCGCATTTTTCGGGACGTGCTGGCGAGCGAAATGCAAATGCAGCAATTGGTTGAAAATCTACTGGTGCTGGCACGGCTGGAAGCGCACGGAGCCCGAACTCATCCGCTTGAAGATTGTGACTACGTTACAATGATCCAGTGCCTGCTGGACGAGCGATCGGCCGAAATTCACCAGCGTCACATCACCACCCAAATCAAGCTGGCCAATCCGGCGGTTATCAGGGCGCCGAAGGAGTTGCTGCGCATCGTGCTGCGAAATGTCATTGATAATGCGGTTGCGTATGTGAATGACGGCGGCACCATCAGGATCAGCGGTCATTTCAACTCAAAATCGTTCGTTATGGAGATCGGAAATACCGGCAGCCAGATTCCATCGCAGGATGCCCATATGGTCTTTGAACGATTTTGGCGCGGTGATCACGCCCGTGCCGACTCGCATCGGCACAGCGGCCTGGGGCTCTCGATTGTCCGCCAGGCGGTGGAAAACATCGGCGGCATGGTCAGTGTCCGATCGGAGGCAGGCGGATGGTTTGAGATTCGATTTGAATATCCGCCCGTCACCCCAGACGACCGCTCGGACAACAGTAAATCGCAACAGGATGGGGAATTGAAATGCGAATCGACCCCACGCCATTTATGAGCATGCTCCGGGGAGACATTATCAATCGAGAGTCGGTAAAAAACTTCAGGCGTTACTGCCGAGCATGCGGAAGCCATTGAAGATGTTATACTGATTGAATCGCTAGGGGTGTCCTGCGGAGTCGCGGGACTGAGAATACACCCTTGGAACCTGACCCGGCTGGCACCGGCGTAGGGAATGCGATTCAACATCGTGAAATCGCATTTTCCGCATCCGGTTGTCGGCCGCCAATTAAAGGAGCCGTTCAATGATTCGCAGCGATGCAACGAAAAATCTTGTTACCCAATATGAATTTGCACGGGCGGGCATGATTACCCCCCAAATGGTGCGTGTCGCACAGCGTGAGGCCCAGACGCCCGAGTACATCCGGCAGGAGGTGGCCCGCGGTCGGCTGGTGATTCCCGCTAATATCCGCCATCTCGCCGGTGCCGGTGGTAAAGCTGCGGTAAATTCTCCCATGGAGCTGGATTTCGGCCCGATTGAGGCGGTCGGTCATCCCGGAGCAACCGGTGACGCGGCACAGTTGTGGGTGAATCAAACGGTCGATCAGCGATGGACCATTATTAACAACCCGGAGGCGTTCCGCGGACGGGCGGCCCCGAAGCGTCTGGATCCGACGGGCATCGGCCGGATGATCAGCACGAAAATCAACGCGAACATTGGAGCATCGCCGGTGAGTTCCAACACTGCTGAAGAAGTCGAGAAACTCAAATGGGCGCAGAAATATGGGGCCGATACGCTTATGGATCTTTCCACCGGGGGAAATTTGGTGGAATGCCGACAGGCGATTATCGACAACAGTACGATTCCGATCGGAACCGTTCCGATTTATTCGATGATCATCGGCCGCCGGATTGAAGACCTGAACTACGACATTATTCTGGCGGAAATTGAACGCCAGGCGCAGCAGGGCGTGGATTATTTCACCATTCATGCCGGCGTCTTGAAGGAACATCTGCCATTGGTAAAAAATCGCCTTACCGGCATTGTGAGTCGTGGCGGGAGCCTGCTGGCGAAATGGATGATCGTACACAACAAGCAGAATCCGATGTACGAATTATTTGATGAAATATCCGCCATCATGCGGCAATATGATGTGACGTATTCCCTGGGGGATGGTCTGCGGCCCGGTTGCTGCGCCGACGCCACCGATGCGGCCCAACTGGCGGAACTCCGAACGCTGGGTGAACTGGTGCAGCGGGCCCGCGAGGCGGGTGTACAGGTGATGGTGGAAGGCCCGGGGCACGTACCGATGGATCAGATTGCACTGAACATGCAGCTGGAGCAACGGGTTTGTGACGACGCCCCGTTCTACGTGCTGGGGCCGCTGACGACGGATGTGTTTCCCGGTTACGACCATATCACCAGCGCCATCGGCGCGACCGAAGCGGCGCGGGCCGGAGCAGCGATGCTCTGCTATGTGACTCCCAAGGAGCATGTCGGTCTGCCCAAGGCACAGGATGTCAAGGCGGGATGTATCGCCTATAAGATTGCCGCCCATGCGGGTGACATTGCCCGCGGCATCACCGGTGCCCGGCAATGGGATGATGACATGTCCAAGGCCCGGGCGGCGTTGAATTGGCCGAAGATGTTTGAACTGGCGTTTGACGGGCATACTGCGCGAGCACTTCATGATGAAGATCTCGAGGTTGATACCGATTTCTGCGCGATGTGCGGGCATGATTGGTGCTCCATGCGGATCAGCAAGGAGATTCAGGAGTTTGCCAGCGGAAAAGATGCGGCGTTTGTACCGGTCAAAACCGCTTCAAAATCAACGGGCGTTTCTGCCGACGGATTAGAACTGCTGAAGCAGCGAGGCGTGCTTACGCAGGAAGAAATTCATAAACTCGCGCATAAGGATAAACCGATGGCGTGCCATTCCGATCTCGTACCAGATGAGGAAAACGCGAAACTGGTGCAGATTACGGCGCTGGGTAAAACCGCGGAGGAAGTCCGCTCGTCATAATCCGGGGACGGTACGATCGGGCTATCGTGGTGCCATTGCTTTCAGCTGGATGGTGAGGTGTTGGTTTTTGTCTTGCCGACGGCATTGCCCGCTCCGGCCGATGATGAAAGATCGTCACCCACTGGGCTTTGCCAATGGCCCCACATCAGGAAAAACCCAATAGTGGCGGCGATTGTTGCCCCGGTGAGTTGGACGGTCCAATCCATGATCCCGTGGGGTTTTGCGAGATATCGAATACTTACGTAGAGAGTGGCGGCGAAAAAGGCCGCCGCCGTCGCCATCGATAATATTCCGCACACCCAGAATCGCGTTGAACTGCGCATAAATCCCTCTGTTAGTTGCCTGCAGCTTTCTGCAATAAGGTCAGGCGCATCATGGTAAGCGCCGTATCCAACTGCGTATCAAACGCTTCCTGTTTTATCGGCAGGGGGAGCTTTCCGCCATCGGCTTTTATCGCTTTGGCTTTATCGGACGAATTGGGGATGACATCCGCATCCAGCCAGGACTCTTGAAGGTCCAATAATTGCGCCGGCGAAAAGGGAACGGTGATATTGGGCTGCACGCCCCACGTTTTGGCGTGAGGATTGCGCTGAACACATTCTCCGTCGGGAAGGTAGTAATGAGCGATTGTTAATTTGAGGATGGCATTGCCTTTCAATCCGATGGGGTAAATATTCTGAACCGATCCTTTGCCATACGAGCGATGGCCAATGATCAGTGCGCGGTGCCGATCATGCATGGAGCCGCTGAATATCTCCGAGGCGCTGGCACTATCCTGATTGACCAGAACGATCATGGGAACGTCGGTCGGGACCAGCGGATTCGATGTCGCGTGCCAGGTTCGCTTGGGGCTTGTGCGCCCGTAAGTAGATAGGATAACACCGTTTTTAAGGAACATCCGACACATCTGCAGAGCAATTTCAAGAAGGCCGCCGGGATTGTAACGCAGATCAACAATGATGCCGCGAACATGATGCCGCAGCAGATGATCGATCGCCCGCCTGAATTCTCTGGCGGTGTCACTTTCAAACTGGGTGACGCGGATGTAACCGATGCGCTGCCGGGGGTCGATCATAAATCGCCATCGTCCCGTTGCCGGGTTTCGCAAAAATCCCGCGACGGAGTGTACTTCGATTTCCGCCCGCTTGAGATGAAACACGAGCAGATGGGGCACACCGGCCCGGCGGATGCCGAGGGTTACCATCGTACCGGGCCTGCCCATGATTTTATGAATAACGGAATCGAGCGACATTCCAAGGATACTCTTGCCATTGACTGTGGTGATGAGGTCGTTGGCCTCGATGCCGGCACGATATGCAGGCGTTCCGTTGAGAGGGCTGATGACGCGGAGAAAGCCGTCATGTGGTTGAATCTGGATTCCAACGCCACCGAATTTTCCCTCCATCATCTTTTTAAATTCCGCTACCTGATTGGGCCAAAAGACATCGGTGAAGGGATCCAGCGTACCGAGTGCACCATTGGTGAATTCTTTTACCATCACACCGGTCGGAATTTTAACCGTTTGCTTATCGGCGGAGAGGAGTTTACTCCAAATGGAGATCATTTGATCGGTATCGATCGATTGATGGCCTTGAGTGCGTTTAAGCAACTGGTTGATGGTATCGGTAAATCGCCGAACATCGGCAGCATGATTCAAACGCGGGAATGTATCTGCCAGCATGGGTGTCTGGGGAAAAAGGCGCACCATTTTGAGACCGCCGGTAAGCAGTTGATGATAATTGAGATTGAAGACCCAGCGATGTTCGGTCAAATCAAGGGCTTCAACGAGCAGGTCCTGATTGATCCCGCGGATGGATTTGTGCCAGTTGTGATAAGAAGGCGCGGTTTTTACGGTCGTGCTCTTCGGCGCCTTTTTTTGTCCGGGGATATGGGCACCAGAGGGAAGAACCGCCTCGTTTTTCTTGAGCAGGAATGATTCCTGCAACTTATAGAATTGTTTAGGGGTATATTCCGCCAGTAGAGTGGTTCGCCGCGTAACTTTTTGAAGCCGGTTGTAAAAACGCATCGAGATTTTGTACATCCGATTCAGCTGCGTGTAGAGTTCCAACGCATCGAGAAAGCGATTGGTACGCTCATATTCTGCGGCCTTACGGGCGGTGCGTTTAACGAGGTTGATCACCCAGGGTTTCTTTTTGAATGCCGGTTTATCGGTGCTTACCGCGTAGGCCGCAAGCATATGTTCGAATGCGAGAACGGGGTTTGCCTTGACCATTGTTTTTTTTGCCAGGGCGCACTGTTGCAGATAGGTTTTCGTCGCGAGAGCTGCCATAGAATTCATCTCTTTGAGATAACTCGTCAGCCATTGGTGCAACTGAGCATCGGCGGGATTACCCTTCATCTCCGCATTTAGCTTCGCCAGTCCTTTGAGATTCTGCAGCATGACGAAATTCTGCGCCTTCTGCGCGAGCGTAATGGTTTGAGGGCTAGCCGCTCCGGCCGGCAGAGTTGAAGCCATCATAGCGCCAGCAGCTGCGACAATGCATGTGAAATGTGATAACCCTGATTTACGACATGGTGAGGTGTTATTCATCAAAACTGATTCCTGCTTCAACACTTTTCCACCGGGTGGTTCCTTTGTCAAACCCGCTGACACATTCTATACGGAATGTGCCGTGAAGTGTTTGCGGCAAAGTCGACTTGTGGCGGCGATTGGGTTCAGCGCTGATCATACGGACGGTATACCGCAGACCTGAGCGATTCATCATGAGACTGGCGGGATTTGAGCATGTGGCGGAGTAGAGAGTTTTACGCGGGATGGAAATCGGAATCGACAGCTTAAAAGCGTTATTTACGGGCGGAGGAACGTTTTAATTGTGACTTGAGGTAGGCAAGAAATTGGTTCAGGGCATCACGTCGCTCAGGAGAAGGAAAATTCATAAACGCATGCCCGACACCCTTGACCATGATCAGCTTAACCGGTTTATGAGCATCCTTTAATGCACCCGCCAACGTAGAGGCCTCGATCGGAGGCACCAGTTTGTCTCGGGTACCCTGAAAAAGAAGAGTAGGAACGGCGTGATGCAAATAGGCAATGGGCGAAGCCGTGAGCATGCCATCGATGGGATGGAGTTTCAACCAATTTTTCAGATAATCCTGCACCAATTGATACGCCCATGTTTTTCGGCTCAAACCGTGGATCAACATGAGATTGGTGGGTGTGTAGAATCCGATCACGGCCCGCACTTTAACGCGCTCATTGGGGTAGGCAGTCGGAATAAAATATTTGCTTTGCGCTGTGTACGCCGTCATCAGTGCAAGATGAGCTCCCGCAGAACATCCGGCGACGAAGATTTCACCCGGGCGGATGTGTAACCGGTGTGCATGAATGAAGAGCCACGCGAGTGCATTTTTGCAGTCGATCAGGTCACCGGGAAAGCGACCGCCGGCACCGATCAATCGATAGTTAATATTGAATACTTCAAATCCGTTGGCGGCCAACCTCGGTGCGATGTAACTGACGCCCGTGTCGTTTCGACTGCCCCATTTCCATGCTCCTCCATGGATGAGTAAGACCGCGGGATGATTGCCGAGACTCCGTGGGATATACAGATCTCCCGTCTGCGCGGGAATGCCACCCATGACATACGGAATGTCACGTTTGATCCGGATCAGATGTGCAAAGGGATTGGTGGTGGATGGTGCGCCCGCTGCCGACGGGCCAATCGCGGTGAATGTTCCCACCATGAGCGTGGAATACAGAATTAACATGCTGCGAATCGGCATAAGCAACATATTCTCCATCAGTCGTCGGTGTTCGATATCAGTTCTTCCGACCATCCTCCACGTTCGGACACCCGTTTGGATTATAGGTTGGCCAGACTCTTAAAGCTCCACCCCCGGTCGCGGATAAATGCCAGAATATCCGGAAGCGCGGTAACGGTTTGCGACTGCGATGCGTGGCGGCGGGCGTATTCCAGACCGTCATGAAGCAGAATAATATCACCCGCGGAGAGCTTTTTTGTAATCCGTGTGAAAATACGCTGCGCAGGCGCGCCAGTGGTGTCCCACGCCCAGGCTCGCCAACCGACATAGCGCATCTGCAATTCTCTGACTGCGGCTGCCTGATTCCATATCTTAAATCCCATCGGCGCACGGAAAAGGGTAGGGCGGGCTCCGGAAAGCTCGGCAATCAGATCACTGGTGCGCTGCAACTGAGATCGCCAATAATCCCGGCTGCCCAAGATGCCCGCATGATCATGGCTCCAGGTATGGTTAGCGATGCAGTGTCCAGCCGCGAGCATATCGCGCACCAGCGATTGGTGGGAAGCCATGTTTTCCCCGATGCAGAAGAAGGTCGCCTTGGCGTCAACCGACGCCAGCGCCTTGAGTATGGGAACCGTAAACTGCGGGGTTGGACCATCATCAAATGTAAGTGCGACGGCATCGGCATCCGGTATGCGTGAAATAACTGGCGCTACCAGAGGCGAATTGTGGTAAAGCACCGCTCCCAAAGTCGTCATAGCGCCGGTGTAGGCAACGGCGCCAAGTCCGACCGCTTCTGCGGAACTTATCATGGTCAACCAGCCCCCACTCGGCGTCTCAAAGTGATGATCCACCTTCGACCATCGGCAAAATCCTGAAGGTGAATGCTGCGGAGGCGCCTGTCGGGCGCCCAGTTGAGCGAAGCGGTGACGAAAGTGTGATTCGGCCGCACGACCGTGATTCTCCATGGAATACCCGGGTAACCCATAAAATACAATTTTTCAATATCCCCATTCGGGAGATGGACGGTGCTTTCCTGCACCCCCGGGTGCCTGAAAGATATAACTCTTATTTCGGAAGGCCATTGCAGGATGCGGTGCAAATCGCGGATAAATTGCAGCGCCCAAGCCGGCTGATGGGTATAGATGATCTTCTGACTTCCCGCCCAGGAATACGCGACTGCGAGATGTGAATCTGAGCCGCCCGGCTTGCTACGATTCATTTCCACATTCAATAAACCATTGCGGAAGGTCATGGTGCCGAAATACCGTGGGCGGGAATGCTGCGCATAGGCTTTGAGTTCGCCTGAGTTTTGAATCTCAATCGGTTTGAGCCGCCAGAGAACCTGACTCCGATGCAGGCCGGAGGACGGGGCCAAGGAGTCGGACGCACAGCCGCAGAGCAGGAGAACCGTCAGAATTGCCGGTCCGCCGATGAATCTGCAAATGGAAGATCGATTTGCCATGCAATGTGAATTTCCATTTTCATACACGTTGGACAACGCGGTCCATGGCGTCACGACGCCTCACAGTGCGCCGGAGCCATAGTATTCGCGGATACCATCCAAGAGTCCGGCCTTGGGGGTATAACCCAGTACCGCTATCGATTTCGCCAGATCCGCTTCGGTATGTTTCTGAAAAAAGTTATATGGATTATCAATATATTCGGGTTCGAAATTGGTGTGCATCACCACATTCAATGCGCCGACGACAGCGTTAAACGATTCTGAAATGCCACTGCCGACGTTGAATATTTCACCACCGGAAGCCTCTGCGGCTTTCAAGTTGGCCTGAATAACATCGTCGATCCAGACGAAATCGCGTTTTTGATGGCCGTCACGAAATATCCGCGGTCGATGGCCGGCCTTCATCTGCTGGGCGAGCTGATAAATCATGGAGGCGAATTTACCCTTATGCCCTTCGCCGGGGCCGTAGACGTTGAAATAACGCAGACCGATGCATGGCAGACCGGTCTGCCGATGCCACAACCGCGCGAGATGCTCCATGACCATTTTGGAATAGCCATAGACGTTAAGAGGATGCGGTGGAGCCGATTCCACCATGGGAGGCGCGCTGTTACCGTAAACGGCAGCCGATGACGCCCAGACTACACGGGCTTTCCAGGCCGCCGCCCACGAGAGCACGTGCCGAAATCCCTCGACATTGTTGGTCATCATCCGATGTTGATCGGTCACGGTGGTGTCGGTTATCGACGCCTGATGGAAGATGATGTCGAAAGGCCCTCGGGGTTGGATCGTGCAATCAGAACAGATCACATCCCCCTTGAACTTCACCAGGTTACTGAAATTACCGGCCGAAAAATTATCGAGAATGGTGACGTCATGCGATTCATCCACCAACGCCATGGCCAGATTAGACCCGATAAATCCCGCTCCGCCCGTTACTAACGCACGCATGTTTGCTCCATCTGTAAAGACGCCATCATATTCAAATCGATCATCTAAGAGGTCAGGCGGGCTGCTGCTGCGTCATGCAGTGCAGGGTGCCCAGACCCCAGACCAAATCACGACAGGCGATCGGCACAACCGCCCTGCCGGGAAAACACTCTGCGATTATATTCAGTGCATCACGATCCGCCGAATCGTTAAACACCGGTACCAGCACCTTGTTATTGGCAATATAAAAATTGGCATAGCTGGCCGGCAGGCGCTGGCCGTCAAAATAAACCGGCTGAGGCATAGGCAGTTTGATGACTTTCAGTGGGCGCCCGTCAAGATCGGTCATAGCAGAGAGCAACTCATAATTTTTCTTCAAACGACGGAAGTTTTCGTCGCGGGTATTTTCTTCGTAACAAGCCAATAGATCGGA
>JAJZKY010000115.1 GCA_021803885.1 Planctomycetota bacterium | reverse complement strand
CCGGCAAGGGCAGAGGTTCCGGCTGGCTCAAGGGCCTTTCGTGCGAGAACAGCCAAAGTTGAATGGGGCGATCCTTGCGCAAGCCGCTGATGCGAAGCGCCGCTGTCTTCCATGCCGATTGGGGCAGAACCACTGGGGATGATTCCAGTCCATCAGTCATCTCCGGGCTTGTGTCCGGAAAAATCAGATGCCATCCTGCCGGAATTCTTCTGGGCGGCCGCGTCTGTAAACTATGCCGCCATAGGAGAAGCTGGGTGAGTGCCGCGTCGTGGGCCGCACGATTTTCGCATGGTCCGGTGGCCAGAACGGCCATGAACTGTCCGCCCGATTCCAGTAGGACTTTGGTCCAGGGGGAACTCGTGGGTCCGCAAATGCGAGCTTTCCATTCCGGCCAGTGCTGGCGAATGGCGGCCAGCAGTTGAAGCCGGAATTCTTCCCGATCCTGACTGATATTTTTTCCCGCGGCCCGGGGACGCAGCCAGACGGCCTGGGATCGGCTCTGGCCCATGCGGCGGCACAAAAGGCGCAAATGGCTGCCTCTCATGGTGGCGGATTCGATGCGGCGCACAATGTTATAAGCCGGCGACCACCAATGGGCAACAACCCAACCTGCCTGGGTTTCCAATGAATATCCGCAGGCTTCGCCGCCGAGAAACATGCTTGAGCCGTCCGCTTCGAACAGTTCACAGTCGGGATGGAGCAGAAAAAATTGCCGTACGGTCTGCGCTATGCTGGCGGCTTCGAGCCGGGTTTGTGCGGGGCTGGCCATGATGGCTGGGGACAATATAGTGCGCGCTTGGCCATCATGTCATCCCCGCAAAAGAGGAGGGTCGCCGTGGCTTGAAATTCCCGGCCCGAAAAACGCATCATGATGACAGAGACCGCCATGGCCACACAAGCCCACAAGCTGGAAATTTCAGCCGATCCGGATGCCGAGTTGGTGGCCGCCGCGCAGCAGGGAGACTTGCATGCCTTCGACATTCTGGTGCGGCGGCACGAAAGCCGTATCTATCGTTTGGCCGAACGGATCACCGGGAACGCCCAGGATGCTGAAGATGTGCTGCAGGAAGCGTTTCTAAACGCCTACCGCAAGCTCTATCAATTTCATGGTGAATCTCATTTTTACACCTGGCTGGTCCGGATCACAGTCAACCAGGGCTTGATGCGGCTGCGCCGGCAGAAACGCCGGAGCATGGTTTCGATCACGGGTGAAACCGAATCTGGAGCAACCGCGCCGCTGGAGCTCCGGGATTGGAGGTCGAATCCGGAACAGCAATTTGCCGCTGAAGAAATGGCCGCGGTGCTCAATCGCGGCATTGCCGGCCTGGCGGCGCCCTATCGCATGGTGTTCCAACTGCGCGACATCGAAGAGCTATCGAATCAGGAAACCGCCGATATTCTGCATCTCAGCGTGCCGGCGGTAAAATCCCGGTTGTTGCGGGCGCGTTTGAAGCTGCGGGAATTGCTAGCTCCCTATTTTGACCGCGTTCCGGCCGGCCCCTTAGCATCTCATGCCGGGGAAAATCGTGAGGAGAAGCCAGTCACATGAACTGCCGGCAATTTCAAATGCGAATGAGCGAATTTTTGGATGGGGACTTAACCGGCAAGCCCTGCGCCGAATGCCGCGATCATATCCGCAAATGTGCGGAATGCCAGCGCATTTTAGAGAGCTGCCGGGACACGATCGCCTGGTTTCGCCGGGATGCGGCTGGAACCGGCCCCTTGCCGGCGGCGCTGCATGACAAAGTGATGCGCACGATTCAGTCCCGGGGTAATCCATCGCGGCTGGCCTCGCGGTCCTGAAGCTCCAGAAAACTTTTGCCGCACTGTTTGCATCAAGCTGCACGATGCTGGGTTTCATTTGGCGTGGCTGCCGGCATGCGCGCCTGAGCTTTCCCATGAGCCCGCGCGCGCGGCCCGAGCAGGTATTGAATGAAATGCCGCATGTAACCTGTCTCGATTGCGGACGCGAGTTCTGGTACGACTGGAGCCGCATGCATCTCAGCCGGGAGCGCGTTCCGGCGGTTGCGCCGAAGCGTGATGCGGCCTGACACCGTGCGCCCAGCGCACCCGCCGCACCCCTCCATATCATTGAGCAGGCAAGTTCCCGGCGCCTGCTGATCGGCTAAACTAAACTCAGCCGCAAGGAGACTCGGTCTATTTTTCCCGATGCGGCGGAGGAAGCTGGTCTTGCCGAAAAAAAAATGCATCTCAGACGGCCGCATCCACGCTTAAACCCGCGGCCAAACCCGTGCGTCCGCTGGCGGAAAACTTTGTCCGCATCTGGGCGCCGACCCTGGTGACTGCATTATTCATCATTACCTTCAACGTGCAGGCGTTCGAGATTCCTTCGGGCTCGATGGAGAAGACGCTCAAGATTGGCGACCATGTGCTGGTGGACCGCATCAGATTCGCGCCGGCTGCCCGCTACATGCATGGCATCGTGCCGTATCGCAGGCTGCGGCATGGCGATATTGTGGTCTTTATGTCGGTGGTGCAGCCGGATCTGCATCTGGTCAAGCGGGTGATCGGGCTGCCCGGCGACCGGATTCGATTAGTGAATAAGGTGGTGTATCGCAATGGGGTGGCGCTCAAAGAGCCCTATGCCATTCACCAGCCGGGCATTGACCCGGGCCGGGATGATTTTCCCACCCAGGGACTGCCTTACGGAGCGACACCGCAGTGGACGGCCACGTATGCCCAGTACGTTCATCATGGCTGGCTGGTGGTGCCGCCCGGCCATTTTTTCGTCATGGGCGACAATCGCGATATTTCCTATGATTCGCGCTACTGGGGCTTTGTTCCCGACCGCAATCTCATCGGCCGTCCGGTGATAGTTTACTGGTCCTACCGGGCGCACGAGCGCGACAATGGCTACGCGAATATGGGTCAGCGGATGCGCTCATTCTTTTCGACCCTGATTCATTTCCCGGTACGCACCCGCTGGCTGCGTACCTTTCATCTGGTGCGGTAGGCCGTGCCATGGCAGGGCAGAGCATAGATGCCGGGACCCCAGCGCCGGTCAAGGCTCACCGGCGGTTTTGGCGCTGGTGCCTGGGGGCGATCACCGCCCTCATTCTGCTGGGCTTTTCCGCTCCATTTTTTACTTTAGTCAAGGGCCGGGGCAGAATTCTGGCCGCGCTGCGGGCCGCGCTGGGCCGTTCGGTGCAGGCGCAATCGGTGCATCTGGTATTAATTCCCTGGCCGGGATTTGAGCTGGATCAACTGCAAGTCGCCGATGACCCCGCCTATGGATACCAGCCCATCATCCGCGCGGCGGAAGCGACGGCAACCTTGCGGTTGGCGGCTTTATGGAAGGGCCGATTTGAATTTTCCAGCATCGAGCTCGATCGCCCCAATTTAAATCTGGCGCGTTCGCGCCAGCGGCGCTGGAATCTGGCCGCACTGGTGGATCGCTCCGCGCGCCGCATTCCCGCGCTGGAACGACGCGCCGTTTCACGCCGGAAGCCGGCCCGGCTGCCCTTTCCTTTTTTGAAAATACGCCAGGGGCGGATTAACTTTAATTTGAACGGCGCGGAGACGCCGTTTTATCTGCGCCGGGTTCATGCCGATATTGGGCAATCGGGCGGACGCTGGACCTTCAGCATGCGGTTTGTGCCGGCCCGCACCGATCTGAATTTACATGATTTAGGCCAGGTCATGGTTCAGGGCTGGTGGCAAACCGGCCCGGCGCCCTGGCGGCGCCTGCCGTTTCTATTGCGGGCACAACTGGAACAAACATATATAGCGCCATTTTCCGCATTCTGGCTGGGGCATGAAGGATCACTGGACGGCCTGTTCAACGCGCAATTGCGGTTGAGCGGCAACGGCAAGGATTTTCAAATCCAGGGCCAAATCGCAGGCCAGAGCTTGCACCGGCTGGATTTACTGCCCACCAGCTGGCGCCCGCGCATCCAGTTTCAAGCTGCTTACAGCACCCGGCAGGACCGGTTCACGCTCCAACGGGCAAGTTTGGATTCCATACCGGGGCTGCAACTTTCAGGCCGCATCGCGCATGTGCTGCATCAAGCACGTCCTCACTGGAATTTGCGTTTGCGGAAGGTGAAGCTGGCGGATCTGTTGCCTTTGGCCGCCATCTGCAAATCCGGCCTGTCGTCTTTTCAACCCCAGGGCTGGCTGGAGGGGGATCTCGATTGGCGAAGCCGCGCTCCGCACTGGCAAAAGAACAGCACCTTGCGCCTATACCATGCTGCCTGGTCATCGCCGGGCATGAAAATTCAGGCCGCGCGGGCCGTAACGTGGCAGATAGACCCTCAGATTTGGCGGTTGCCGCAGACCCCGGTCAAAATCGTCCTTCCCGGCCATGCTCCAGCCTCGGCTCGCATCAGCGCCTGGCTGACGCCCCGGATTTATCAAATTCATCTTGCGACCTCCGCCATGGCAAGCCGCCAGTGGAGAGCCTTGCAGCGGCTTTTAACCGCGCCACCGGCCTGGCTCGGCGGCTTACGAGGCACCGTTCAGGCTCAAGCCTGGCTGCGGGCTGGCTGGCGCGACTTCCGCCATCCGCAATGGAGCGGGCGAGTGCGGCTGCGCTCCGCGTATTGGCGCTGGCCGGGGAGAATCCGGCCGATTCCTCTGCAACAGGCAGAGGTTCGCTATCAATCCCAAACCGCCTGGATGCGTCTGCAGGGCCGGCAGCAAAAATTGAATTGGCGTGTTTTTCTGAGAAAAAATCCAGATGGGTCGCTGCGTTTGCGCCTTGACTCCACGCAGGGCGACTGGACTCAATGGGCGAGCTTGCTGGGATTGCGGCACCGGCATGGATTGCAATCGTGGCTGCGCGGCTCCGGCTTTGAACCGCCTCGATTTTCGCCGCATCGCATTACCGCCAGTTTGAACCTGGGCGATCTGCGCTGGCGGCACGCGCGGCTGCGGGTTCGCGCGATGGTGGAGATGCAGCCCGATCGCTGGAACTGGACCAGCGCCCAGGTATTTGTCCAGCAGGGAGTGCTGACCGGCACGGGGATCTGGAATCGCTCCGGCTGTGAATGGCAGGCCCAGGCCGCCAGTCTTCCCTTGCGCCGGCTGTGGCCCGGTTTCGGGCTGTCCGGATACTGGTCAGGCCCGCTGCGAGCGGATCTTCGCGGCTGCGATCCTGCACTGGGTTGGAATATGAGCGGCATGGCGGTGATACGCGCGCCGCAACTGCCACGCTGGAGCTTGCGGTCCGGTCAGAGTCCATTGCCAATTCCACCCACCCGATTAATCACGGCGTCTTTCAATGCCAGTCCCGGCCGAATTCAATTACATCAACTGCAATGGCTTCCCATTTTGACGAGAGCAGAAAATAAGCGGCCCACCCCGGAGTGGCCTCGCGGCATCTGGCGCGGCACGGGCGGCTGGTCGCGGACAAATGGCTGGCGTTTGCATTTCATCAGCCCGGCTGGCCGCGGCTTGACTCTGGCGCATGCGCCAGTCACTCCGGCGGGCGTGCGAAAGCCACAGTCCCGGCCGGCATCCGCGGCAAAAAAACAGCATTCCTAAATATCATGAAGTTGCCTGCGCAAACTGCTACTTCCGCTCTGGCCCGGGAATGTGCGCGAAAATTGGCCCAGGTGCAATGGAATGAACATCATGCCGGGCCGCATCGTCCAGTGCGGTTGACGGCGCTTGAAGTCAACGCCTGGCTGGCATCGCCATGGGGACGCCGCCATTTGCCCGCGGCCGTTACTAGAATCCAACTGGCCTGCCGGCCAGGCTGGGTGCAAGGCCAGGCCGAGGTGAACTTTTCGCTTTTGCCACGACTTGCGCACGGGACATGGGAAACTTTAGCTGCGGCATTGCTGGCCGGCCCCCACCATATCAGCGCCGCCGCACGGGTGGTCAGCGCCCGGGCGCCCGCGGCGCGGCTGCGGTTGAGTCAAGTGGGGCTGGATGGACGGCAGGTATCCAGTTGGTTACTGCAGTTGATTTTGCGCGAATATGTGCTGCCCCGGCATCCCCAATGGGGACAGAACCTGCAGATCAAGCTGCCAGCCGGGGTGAAATCGGTGGAGATGGGGCGGGATTGGGTGCGCCTGGAATATGCTTAAAAGGGACTGGAATTCCGAGCTTCATCCCAGGGGCAGGCATCAGGAAATGCGCGGATCGGAATAAAAATTAAACTATTGTGTTTCGCGGCATGTTTATGCTACTGTCACAGCCGTGAGTCCTGGAGAGGTCAGTACACCGGGACACGACAAAGGAGACTACCGAATGCGTAGTTTTGTGCGAATGAATCTGGCTGCTCTCCTGGCGTGGGGGATGGTTTGCCTGCCCTTGTCCGCGGCACCCGCGGCGATGGTGACTCCTCTGGCGGGAATTGTCAGTCTTAATGGTCAGTCGGTCGTGAATGGCTCGGCGGTTCTGCCGGGCGATGCCATTCGCGTCAGCGCCCAGGGGGGCGCCCGTCTGACGCTGCCGGGCACAGCGGTGCTGGCCGGCGCTAACAGCCGCTTCAAGCTGGCGGCCAATGCCATCCGGCTCAACTACGGCACCCTCAAGGTGTCGGGCCGCGAGGCGGTTCAGTCGGGAATGGAAACCATCGCTCCGGCGGCGGTTTCGGGTGTCTTCACCGTGACCCGGCTGAGCAGCGTGCTCTATGTTTCCGCCAATCGTGGCGCGGTCCGCGTCACGGCCGGCAGCAAGAGCTATAATATCGCGGCCGGAAAAGCCATGCGCTTCCAGACCGCGCCGGCGGCGGCGGGTTCGGGCAGTTCGGGCTTGCCGGTAGCGGCGGTGGTGGGCATCGCGGCCGCGGCCGCGGTAGTCACCGGCGTGGTGGTGCACGAGGCGACCAAGTGCAGCAACTGCGTTCCGGCGTCAGTCAGCCCCTCGTTCTAATTCATTGCCATCATGAATATCAACCGGCCTGGAATTCCAGGCCGGTTTTTTTTGTGCCAAAATTGTATTTGCATTTGGCGCGAAATCAGGTATATTGCTTGCAGTCCTGCTCAAGCCATGGGGAAATATCA
Source organism: Planctomycetota bacterium (assembly GCA_021803885.1). Next base: position 3,250 of record JAJZKY010000115.1, on the reverse strand, counting down.
GGACGACGACAAAGGAGACGGGATATGCGTTTGATGCGTTTGAGTATGGCGGCTCTCCTGGCCTGGGGGATGGCATGCCTGCCCTTATCCGCGGCTCCCGCCGCAATGGTCACTCCTCTCGCCGGGACGGTCAGTCTGAATGGCCAGTCAGTGGTGAGCGGGTCTGCCGTATTGCCGGGAGATGCGATTCTGGTGAGCGCGCAAGGCGGGGCGCGGCTGACCGTGCCGGGAGCGGCGGTTCTGGCCGGCGCCAACAGCCGGTTCCAGTTGCAAGCCAACGCCATCCGGCTCAGCTATGGCACGCTTAAAGTTTCGGGCCGGGAAGCGGTGCGGACGGCGCGGGAAACCATTACGCCGGTGACCCCCGGGGTTTTTACCGTCGTGCAAACCGCGGACGTGCTGTATGTGGCGGCCAATCGCGGCGCATTGCGCGTTGTGAGCGGACGTAAAACCTATACGATTGCGGCGGGAAAAGCCATGCGCTTTCAAACCGCTGGCGCCGGGATGGGCATGGGCAGCAGCAGCCCTACCGTTGGCTGGCCCGTCGCCATTGGCGTGATTGGCGCGGCGGCGGCCGTGGTGGGTGTTATTGCCTATGAAGCCACCAACTGCTCCGGCTGCGTGGCCAGCCCTTCGTACTAAACCGGTCATCAGCAATCATTCCTAAAATATTCAGCCGGCCGGGAGTTCCCCCGGCCGGTTTTTTTATGGGGCATTATCCCGGATAGGGCTGGCCCGGCCGCACGATGCGAATATCGTGATCGGCAAAGCTGAAATGCGCCCCCGGCAGCCGCAACTCGGGCATGTGGCAGGTGACACAGTTGTGGCGCGCCACCGGGCAGGCCATGCCGGGTTTGGAATTTGTGGGCGACTGGCCCTGATTCACATGACAGGCCAGGCATTTGCTGTCATACCAGGCGGGTTGAGTGACCACGCGCTGATGGGGGTTATGGCAGGCCAGGCAGCCGATGCGCGCGTCGGTTGGATTCCAGCACTGGCTGAGCGCCAGCCGGTAAGGTTGAAAGCGCACATCCACAATGCCATGCACCCGCATGTTCAGCACCATCAGGGTGGTGCGATGACAGGAGCCGCAGAAGCTCATCTGGCCGCCCGCGGATAATATCGCCGGATTAAATATATGCGTGCGGCCCGGGCGCTGGGCCCGCATGGCGGCCACATGCGCGGAGCCGGGGCCGTGACATTCTTCGCAGGTGGCTCCCGCCACCGCCTGGGACGGCCGGAATTTTCCGGCCAGATAGGCGCCTGTGGTATGGCAGACGAAACATTTGCGGGTTTCATCCGGGCTTAAGCGCCGTCCCAGCGCCGTCCATATCCGCCGTGGCGGCACCGGGCCGTAGCCCAGGGTGGTATCAAGCGCCTGGATCTGGTTATAGAAACTGACGTGGCTCTCGTAATAGCTGCCCCGGCGCTTATATAAATATGTCTGCCCGGCATTGCCCAGCCCGAAGGCCCAATCGAGCGGCCAGGAAGCGATCTGGGACCCGCGCCGCACGCGATAGCGGGCCTGGCCGGCCGGGGTCCGGGAAATACGATATAAATCGCCTTTTAACGTGAAAGACAGCCGGGGATGGCGCAATAAAATGCCGGCGGTTTGAATGGTTTCCGAGGCCCGGCCCATGGGAGTTTGCAGCTCGCTGGCTTCATATTGATGGCACTCGATACAGACCCGCGCGCCCACATAATGCAAGCCGCGCGGGCCGCCATCGCGCGGCCGCCATTCACGGGAAAAATAATGTGCATGCGTGGGCGCTGTCGGCCGCACCACTGCCGCGGTTCGGTCGGCGCCAGCCTTTCGCCAACCCGCCCCGAGCAGACAGAAAGTGACCGTCATAGCGGCGGCCAGCAGCTTGGGGGGGGGAGAGAAGCATGGGCATGCCCAAAAGAAATTTCATTATGACCCCGGTCGTAAAAATTTTGGTCAACGATATGACGCAAACCATGTTTTTTAAAATAGACCATTTATTTTCAATGGTTTAGATTGAACTAAAGCATTTGATTATGCCAGACACTAATATTTTTAATTAAATTGGCAATTTTTATATTGACATTGCCGAAAACTGATTTATGATCGTGGGCGATGTACTCTCGTTTTGATCAGGGCCACGAATCGCCGGTCACAGCCGAGAGAGGACCGAAATTCTTAGGTTCAAGGGGTGTGTGGATGTTGCCAAGTCATGCCATCAGGCGCAGTCTCAGCGTGAGGCTGTTTTCCTTTCTAGCACTGTTTGTTTTTGCAGTTCTTGTATTGACCCCCCGTGCCTTCGCTCAAGGCGGTCTGGCCACCGTGAGCGGCACCGTCACCGACACCAGCCATGCCGTGGTGCCCACCGCGGCGGTCACACTGACGAATCAGAAGTCAGGTGAAACGCGTGTCGCGGTGACGAACGGCTCCGGCTTCTTCAGCTTCGTCGGCGTGCCGGTGGGAACCTATTCCGTCACCGTCACCAAGCAAGGCTTCTCGGCGCTGAATAAAACCGATATCGTCGCCAACGCCTTTGGTTCGGTGAGCGTCACGGGGCTGACTTTGCGTCCCGGTTCGATGACGCAGACGGTTTCGGTGAAGGGCAACGCCTACTACGCTTTGCCGCTGAACTCGGGCTCGAAAAAGGAAGTCATCACCTCGCAACAGATTCAGAACACGCTGGTGGAGGGCCGCGACGCGATCGAGCTGCTCAAGATTCTGCCCGGCGTGGTGAATTTCGGCTACAACCTGAATGGCGCCTCGGGCTACGGTTCCGGCGTGGGCAACAACACGTTTATCATTAACGGCACCCGCGGCGACACGATTCAGGAAAACTTCGACGGCGCCGACAATATTGACCCCGGAAACAACGGCGGCAACGCGGCCGTGCCCGATATAGACATGATTTCCCAGGTGACGGTGCAGACCTCAAACTTCAGCGCCGCCAACCCGCAAGGCCCGACGGTGATGACCTTCATCACGAAGTCCGGCGGCCGGCAGTATCATGGCGAGGTTTATTACAGCACCCGGCCGGCCGGCCTGGCCGCCAACAGCTGGCAAAATAATGCCAACGGCGTGGCGCGCCCTAACTCCAGTTTCCAATATCCCGGCTTTAACATCGGCGGTCCAATTCCGGGCACGGATCACAAGTTATTTTTCTTCACCGGCTATGAGTACATGAAGCAGCTTCAGGACACCGGGTTTAATCAGACCGTGGTGGCGCCGGCCGCATGGCATGGCGGCAATTTTACGAATAATCCCTGGGCT
>JAJZKY010000114.1 GCA_021803885.1 Planctomycetota bacterium | reverse complement strand
CGGCGACACTGGCGTGGCGGAAGATACTGCTGCCACGAGTTCGGAATTAAAGGATGGATCGCCGGTGGCGGAAGCGACCGCAAGTGAGGGGCGGGAGACCTCAAAGAGTGAAAATGAAAATGTGGCTGACGAGACGCTCGACTTGGCGGAGTATGGGGGCAGCGGCGACAACGGCTTGGCTGAGGGTACTACTGCCACGAGTTCCGAATTCGAGGACGGATCGCCGGTGGCGGAAGCTGGTGGGGGTGAAAACGCTGGGGCTAAGGACATTTCTAATGAGACCTCCGACGATGGCACGAGTTCGGAATCGACGGCGGGATTCGGCAGTACCAGTGCATCTGAACCAGCGGCTTCAGAAACCGGAGATCAATCTGGAAGCGACTCCAGCTCCGGAAGTTCCGATGATGACAACGATGGTTCAGGTTATTAATGATTGTTGACTGCTGATTGCAGCGGTTGAAGTCAAGTTTTGCGGGAGCGACAATATCATGGTAGCAGAAAATCATTTTCCAATCGGCCAACAATCCGCCAGTAAACCCAGCAACGGTGGGATTGATGTCCTTGCAAACCCGGCATTGAATATCCCAAGCGAACAAACCTTGATGGAACTGGAAGCCACGTTAAAAGGGCTTGTCGCAAACAGTGCTATTGCTAGTCAATCCCGGCTGGTGTTTATGGGATGCGCCTGTCTATTTCTTGGTTTGGCGTGGTCGTTTTTGGTAGCTTTGGGGGTCCCGACGCTCTTGGGTGCGACTTTGGGAACATGGGCTTCGGTCATCATGATCTGTGTTTCTTACTTATACCTGAGACGGACACAATTGCCGATTTTAACGGGTCTCTATCTTCGACAGACTTCCGTTCTAAGGAATTTGGCGTTTCCGCACTGGATGGGCACGGAGCGCCCATCGCAATCATCAGATTTTCTTGGGTTGAGTATTCTTCAACTCGTCCAAATCGCTTGCTGGATGGTTCTTTGGACGGTAAGCGTGGCGGTAGCGACGCACGGTGCACCTCAGTTCACAGATTCTGCTTTGCCCTTTCTGTTGCTTCTAGGGCTGATCTCGTACCTGGCTGTTCGTGTCGCGACTGCCATGTGCCTGCTCGCCCGTGCAAGCGGAGCCGTTATCGGAGGAGTAATTCTGGGATCTATCGCGGCGGCGGCTATTTGCATCTGGTCTTACAGGGCGACCACGGATGGAGGAACGCTCCCCTTGCTGCTGCCGCTGGCGGCCCTCATACTGATCTCGTCGTTTTCCTTTATTCGCTCCACCGAAGTGACCACGGGCTTCGTCACTATACGCCCCAGCAACCAAAAAGGCCATCTCCAAACGCCCTATCTGCAAGACATCAGTCGATATTTTACGCCTGTTCAGTTGAGGATATCCTCAGGCGAATCCACGGTCGTGGTACTTCAGCGAGCGCCGGATGGAAATTACTTGTTTCACGACCTATCAGAGCCAATCTACCCAATTGATACGGTCTACGACATTTTTGATCTTGCAAAGTCACAGGTCATAGCAGTCAGCTTTAACCTGAGCGCCGGGGTGGATGCCCATCCGTTTAAGGTTGCCGTTCAGTACGACTGCCACCCGCGAACGGCCAGACCCGAAGAAATGAATATCTGCCTTGATGCGGGCGCAGTGACAAGGTTTACAGAAGTCTTTTTTCACGGTTTGGGGCTTTCCGCCTCGCTTTCGGATGCGGCGTCTCCGTGGCTCAAAGCCGCAGTTCAGCAATGGATGGATACAAGCCCCGTAAGCCAGGAATTTGCGAACGTACGAAAGCGCCTGCACCAGATCATAAATGTGGCGGACAATCTAACATTTGATCCGACAGCAAAAGATATTCGCTTGGAAAATTTGCCGTCGGGGTTCCGCGATTTTTCAAGTTCAGAGGCCACCACGCGTGAGGCAGCCCATTCACACATGGAACTTTTGCGAGGAGACATGGCCGCAGCAGAGAAACTCAATGCGGCTATAGGGAACAGCCTCAACGACTTGCAAGACCAAATCTCGAAATTCCGAGTGGGTGTGCACCAGAGCGTACCAATAATGCAGCAATTTTTCGATGCTGAGATCAACAAGGCGTTCGAAGGCGTTCACCAGTCATATAAAATTCTCGTCTCATTGCTCTCTCTGCGAATAAGTTCCTTCGATGTATCCCTGGATGACATTGAAGCGGAATGCAAAGAATGCAGAAAGTTGTGGTCGGCGCGGTTTAACGAGGTGAAGTCGAAGTTTGAGCAGACATTGTTAGAACAAAAACGCCTTGAAGATCAAGTATTTATCTCCGCTTTATCAAACGACGTTGACGAGCAGCAGATAGCCGGGGCAAAACTGGCGCGAGCCGAATTTGCCGCTACTCAGGCACATAAGTCTCTTGGCCAGGCGACGACCGTAGTTGAAGTGAAAATCGGGGTGCAGGCCTTGGGTGATCTAATGATGGAATTAAATAAAGAGGCTAACGCAATCAAGAATTTCTATCAGGCCAAGCCCCAACCGGTGGCGGTCTCCTTTGTACGAAATGATCAATTGCCGATGGAAAAGTGCAAAATAGTGCGTAAACCAGTGGGATTCAAATTCGGAGATAGCACGACGGGGGTTTTTGGAATTTCCGTGGAGCTAAGCCTCCAGCTGCTCGGCTGCATTTGCGCAATGTTGAGGAATCAGCTGGGAGCAAACGTTGCCCTGGAGGATCAGGCGTCCGGTCTCCGGGTTGTCATGACCAGCGACGGCAATCTGGCAATGCTCATCAATATACGTGAAAATGCGCCCGCGCCAGGTGAAAAATTCTTTGTCGAGGGGAACGATCAGCCGCCGCAGTTTTGAATATTTAATTTTGACAGTTCCAGGGTGACATTGCCATATGCGAGAATACATCGCCATCTATCGTGCCAGTCACATTCCACGTTTTTACCGTGATGAGAGCATTGGCCAACGCCTTCGGGAGGCATTCTTGGCGAGCTCGGTGCTCTGGAGCGCGGCGCTGGTTCACTTTGTCGAAACGCTGGGGATGTCGATTGAACTTCGGATTGCCACAGACGGAGTTTCCGATGTTGAAAGCGATAATTTTGGCAAAACATCCTTCTTTTTGCTGCTAGGCTGTTCCGCTGAGATGACTGAGGCCCACCGCGCCGCAGTTAAGGAGTTTGAATGCCTATTGCCTGAAGGGTACGCTTGGCGCCGCCTCTCAAAGGCGGAACCGGAGATATTCAGGCCTCGCAAGGGATGGAAGGTTGCTCGCCTCGTGCGTCGAGTTGAGTTCGTTGATCTGCCTATTGTGGATGCCAGACGGTCCGTGTCCACGCCGCCGCTTTCCAATACCAGTCCTGCTGGGGTATCTTCGCAGACGGGGTCAGGCAATACGAGCGTACCTTCGTCGGCGGCCGCAGCATCTGCGCCTGTGATCTCGCCGTCGGGTCCATCCGCCACCACCATAAGGCAGCGTATTCTGCCGGGCTACGATCACCGCACCATCTCCAGAGAACTTCGACGCTCCGTCCCCTGTCTACCACTTCTGAGCAAACTTGCTCTCACCGGCGGAGTGCCCCACAGATTGTTCCACCAACTGCAGGGATCTGCTCCCGTTATTATTTCCATAGCGATTCATCCGATTGACAAGGACTCTTTGCGAACTGACCGAATTATTGCTACCGCGTGGAGTCAGTTGCTGCAAGGGTTGGTGCCGACAACAACTAACATGGCCCGTGCGGCATCAGTAGCCGGTGAATTGGCAACGGCCGCCGATGCACTGCGTCGCTTTTGGCTGCCGGAAAGTTACCTGGCCAGTGTAAGCATTCAGATCGCGGCACAGGACCGCATGCATTCTCTGGGCGTCGCGCTGCATTTATCCTCGATGTTTGGGGGTATGAAGGCTTTTGAGGTAAAGCCGCCGTCAATGTCGCCTGATGGCAGGCACCCAATGGAGGTGGATGTCAAAGATCTCGGGCGGGCTGACGCGGATATCCCCTCACCCAAGGATGGTTCATGGGGGTTGGCAAGGTGGATGAAGGAACGCAAGGACTGGGCCGCAAAGCTCCTGGAGGTGGGCGTGTTGGTACCCGACGGCGGTGACGACGGACGGCTCGATTTTTTGGCCCGGCTGCGGCATATCTACACACTGGATGAAGTAGAGCAACTGCTGGCGCTGCCGGTGGCTGACGAGGAGGGGCTTGCGGGAACCGACACACAACTGGTTTCGCCCTTCAGTTCACCGCAATTTCGGTATGATCCGGTGGCCGCAACGACCGAGAATCCCCAGTCATACGCGGACTTAGACCGGATTCGCATTGGTGTTCTGAACACAAAAGCGGCACAGGGCAACGTGTCGGCAAATGCGGATCACGACGGCGAACATTGGCATTCAATTAAAAAAAAGGATTTGTCAAAGCATGCACTCGTGGTCGGAAGTACCGGCTCAGGAAAGACGTTGACCACATTATTTTTGGCACGTGAACTGTATCGTGTCAGGGTACCCTTTATGGTTATTGAGCCGGTTAAAACCGAATATTTCGCAAAACTGGCGGCCAAACTCAATGCCGGCGGCGACAAGGCAAAGGCCAGAATACGGAGGTTTAACTTCGAGGGGAATCCCGCAACAAAAACCAAATCGAAAGACTTTCTTCCCTTTGATCCCATGCGACTCCAAGCCGGGGTATCGGTGGCCCGCCATGCATCATATCTCAAATCTTGCTTTCAAGCCGCATTTCCGCTGACACCGCCGCTTGCCCTGGTGTTGGAAACGGGTATCCGAAAATACTATACGGACAGCTACAAAAACGGTGGCTGCCAACTGGAACTCTTTCAAACGGGCGGTCAGACCGCCCATCGTGTGCAAAAATCGGTTAAAATATCGGATGGCAGGGTATTTCCATCGCTTCGCACTTTCAGAGACTACTTTTGCGGAACATTTTTAGAACAGGCTTTTCCAGGTCGCGGTTCATCCAGCGATAATCTTGAAGCCCGTGATTTATTCCGCCGGCGGTTTGAAAACCTTACGAGTGGGCTCATAGGACAGTCGTCAGAGCTGGCCGACGAATGTCTTCTGACAGATCAAGACAATCGCCGATATGACATGTTTTCGCTTCTGTTAAACGCTGCCGCAGACCCGCGAAAATGTTTGAATGTGATTATTGAGCTGGACGGAATTCCTGATGCCGAAGAGAAGGCTCTTGTGATGGCCTTTCTTATGACGTTCCTTTTTGAGTACCGCCAGGCACAGGACCTGGAACTTCGACGCAAGGGGTTGGATGGCACCTCAGAGGGCCTGAAGCATGTTTTGATTGTGGAGGAGGCTCATCGACTGTTGGCAAATAGTGCAGCCCATGGAAGCCGTGGGGGTGACTGGATCGCTGAGGACCCACGTAAAAGGGCGGTTTCGCTATTTACCGATATGCTTGCTGAGGTTCGCACTTATGGGCAAGGAATTGTAATTGTCGAGCAGATTCCCACAAAGATCATACCGGAAGCTGTCAAGAATACTAACCTGAGAATCATGTTGCGACTGACCTCAAAAGATGATCGCGATTTCTTGGGTGATGCCATGAACTTTACTGAAGCGCAAAAATTATTCGTCACCGGATTAACCGCTGAAGAGGGCAAGGATATTCGGTTTGTGGTGTTTGAGGAAAATATTGATCAACCCCGATTGCTAAAGTTGCCGTTGCCAACGCGAAGCAGACAGAAAAGGGGATGGCTTTTTGACGAGCACTTCGGTTCGTCGGCGGGTGAGCTGACCGAATCGGACGGGGTCAATCCCGTCGTGGATCCTGAGAAAAAGGAGAATGAACAATGAACGAATTTAAAAAGCCGGGAACAATTGCTAAGGATAAACCTTTGAAACAAATTGCGGGCCTCATCACCATCGTCTGCCTTGTAGCCGGAGGGTGGCTGGCGTATTTCGTCATCACAACAATGGTTGTGCCGGCATCAAAGGTAGCAACGGAGAAAAGCAAAATCGTAGGCATAAAAAGCCATTACGCCAGCGAGTTGGCGAAGCTCAAAGCCGAGGAAGCCACGGCCCTCCAGCAGGGGCACCGCGTGGTCGCTAAGGAGGCTGCGGCTCTCCAATCACTGCGTCGCTCACTCCGTCGGCAGGCAAAACGGCTATTAGCGGAGGGGGAGGCAGCTCGTCATGCCCTACAGCAAAAGGATGCGGATGTTGCTGAGGAGATGCGGCAGATGGCGAAATTTTCGCGAGAGCTGCCGGGTTGCCTGAAGATGGAGAAATCTGCCGCAGCTCGCTTGGCAACAATTCTTCGGGAAGACGCCCAGATTCAAGCAGATCGTGCGCCATTCATTCGCAAATCTTTGAAAGGTAACTTTACTTTGAAACACACCGGTGCCGAATCTCTGGCGGCGGCTCTTTCGCTTGATACCGAAATGCTCGCACGCGCGACTCGTTTCATCTCTGCCGGCAATGCGCCTCGCACAGATATCAACACAATTCGGGATGCCGATCGCTCTGTCGCGGTCGCCGAAGCGGCGATCAAAGCGGCAATCGCTGAAAGCAGGGTGATTGTTGCGAAAGTAAGTGGGATTGTGGAGTTCACCGGTTTTGGCGGCACTGTCAATCCGCTCACAGGGGTGAGGGTGACACTGATACCGAAAAGAGTCAACACCGACGAACTGGTGTCTGTTCTTGCCCCGGAGAAAGCGCGATGGGAAAAAGTGCTGGCCGAAGTTGTCGCCCAGGCTAACGCAGGGCAGCAAATTTATTGGCAACCACAAAGATTCCAGTATGGTGGACTCTATATTGAGCCAGCCCAAATGCCTAGCGTGGAAACGCGGTTACGTCGCCGGCTGAAGCGGCTGAGGCGGTTCCTCAAGGAACCACCGCGCCACATGGATGCACAACGAGCCTTCCGCTTACTTTGGGATTGCAGCGATCCTATGCTCTACCGAGAAAGCAGTGTAGTCCCCCTGAAGGTGGAAACGCGTTCTTTTAATGGCCAACAAATTAATCCCATCCAAGCTTTGTTTTTACCGTGGGGCGTGCCGGGGTGGCTTCAGCATTATTCCGGGAATCCGTCTACCGTAACCCACGGAGACGGCTCGTTTGCCATTAAAAAGGTTCCCCCAGGAGCTTATTATGCCTTCGCGTCCTATACCGCGAGCGCACCATATTTGGCATGGATGGTGCCTGTGACGGTAACGTCACGGCAGACAGTCCGCATTCCGTTGGACAGCGCCGACCTTATAGAAATATGGAAATAGATGGAAGCAGTGTAAAGAGACGTACCGCACCACAGTACGGCTACCGTAATGCTTTTCGGCTGGAGGTTGGTATGAACGATGAAAATTCCAGTGCTCCGGCAACTCCGGGGACGGGGTTAAGAATTGAGCGCAAACTCAACTATTATGCCGTGCTCTACCTCGACCTTATGGGCCAGCGTAAAGCAATCGCGGAACTCGAAGACCTTACCGTCCTACGGGATAACCAGCCGGAGTACTACCACCGCTTCGGCGAAGCCGCAGGGAAAGTCTGGGGAGTGCGAGTCTTCCTAGAGGACCGTTTGCGCAGGGGAATTGGTACTGCGCTGGCCTCGGTTGGCTACCCGGTGCCCAGCGTGACGATCCAGATGTTCGCGGACACTATTATGATTTATTTTCCTTGGGATAAGGAAAATCCAAACGCATTTATCACATTGTATTCTCTGTTGGTTGCTACTGCGGAAACTGTGATCGTTGCGCTCGCCAGCGAGATTCCGGTTCGAGGTGGCCTTGACGTTCACGCCGCCACGGAAGTTAACCAGCGCGATTCGGAAGAGGATGCAACCGTCATCCACGGCGGCGACATCTGGGGCCCAGCCCCCAAGCTGGCATATGAGCTGGCAGAACACGATCACAATTACATGCGCGTCCGGGTCGGGCAGGGCGTACGGGGCCTGCTTATCGAATCGACACAGTGGATGTGCGACCAACTCGCGGCCGATCCCCACAGAGCTATATGGATCGGGCCGGCAAAAGTAGCCTCCGAAAAGGTCGTCCGACTTATCGACAGCGACCCCGTGGACAACCACCCCATCGTAGATTACCTCGGCAACGCCGTGGCCGAGTTCCTGACGCCAAACACTCTTACGCTCGTCACCAATGCCGTTTCCTTTGCGGAATCGGCCTATAATCGCCTGCAGTCCAATTCTAAGTCCGACCGCGAGGTTGTGGACAAATACGAAAAACTTTTAACATACATAAAGGCGCGACAGCAGCCGAACGGTATCGTTCCCATATTGGATGCAAGATAATTTTGCCGTACAATTTCACCCATGGCCAGCGTACAGGACATCCCCACAGTACCCGGCGAACTATTCGCCAAATTCCAAACCAGCTTCTATGGCGATCCAACAGATGCGGTATTTAAGGCGTTGGGTGGCCAACAGTTTTATGCCGTTGTGCCGCAGTAGCCAAGAATCGCTGTGTACGGTATTGGGTCTTATCCCATGGCCGCCGTGCCAACTCCGCCGCCCAAGCCGCGTCATGGGGTTGCCGCCAGACCGCACTGGGGCCAACTAAAATCCTCGGCGGTTGGCCACCTTGTAGTCCAGAATTTATCCAATATATCCGCGCAACGGCAACCATGGCCCGTCTGGCTAATCGGTGTGGCCGTGAACGGTTACAACTTCCTGAAAAATCGGTGATCTAAATCCGTAATTTGACACCCGACCAGCGGCGAAGTCAGCAATATAAAAGGTGCGACGCGATGTTTGGCGCCGCACCTCCTGCTGCTCTCTCAACTGGCTATACCATCCGCCTGCCACACACTACTGCAACAGGTGAAGGTTCTGCTCTTAAAGCTTCGCCGCCACCGTGTGCGTCATGCCCGCCGCTTCAAACCGCCTTTCGTCGCTTCAGCAACAGCAGCAATCCTGCCGCACCGACGGCGAACAGGCCCAGCGTGGCCGGTTCGGGAACAGGCGGTGTCACACTGGCCCATGTCGTTCCAGCGCGGAACTCGTCGATACTGAAGGGGGATGCCTTCGTGGCACCGCCGATGTACAAGTTGGTTATAGGGTCCTCCGCCAAGTCGAGTTGCATGGTGGCACTCGGCGTTACCGGTATGGCCGCTCCCGGGGTTGGATTGACGTACAGATTGATGGTATCCGTACCGGAGGTGGACGTGGGACGAACATCCTGCACAACAAGCAGCGCTGTTGTTCCATTTACAATGGGAACACTGGAATACACGATTGTGCTAGAGCCAAGCTCATTGATCCCCCAGTCGGCTTGCCCCATCGTTCCAACAAAAAGTCCGTAAGAACCGTCGCTCGCCTTGTTGGTATAACCTAATCCAAATCCCCACCACTGGCTGGGTGCAGCCGTCGGTTGCAGGAGCGCACTGTAATACACCGCCGTCGTGCCGCTACTTGTGCTCAGGGTGTTTATCGCGCTCATGGCCGAGGTATCAAAATTCTCTCCACCTCCGTAAGCGGAGGTACTCACGGCCAAGCTGTTCCCGGTGGTGACCAGTGTACCCGTCGGATCATTCAGACTACCGGCGTTGATTGTTCCCATATTTGTTTGAGACGTGACCCAATCTCCGGTGAACCCCAGCGCAGTCGTTGGCGTCGTACTCGACGGACCCGGCCCTACAGGGTAGTTGAACGGTTCATAAGCTACCAGCGCCGCCGAAGCAGTACCAGAGACCAACGCCACAACTCCGAGCGCCGCAGCCGCTAAGAAACAACCACGAGAAAATGATGAACGATTGGATAACATAAACGACTCCTTATACTCCGCTCCCTTATGGTCGCGGCTCGGTAAATTGTTCATTGGCCGAATGGACAACGGTTTCCCACAACCATCTGCGGCGGATGTTACGATACTGGTTTTGGTATTCATACTTCTTTTTCCTTACGTAAGGAACTATTTTGCTCTCCCACTGCCCGCCAGCCACTCGGTTGACGAGTCTGCAGTTGAAAGCTCCATGAAAAACTCCAGTCAGTCCGCCTTGACCAACGTGGCCATCTTGTCCGAAATATCTTTCCGCTTATCACCTCTTTTCTATAAAATGTATGTCAAAGGCTGACATATTAACAATCGCCGCATTAATGTATGCGACCAACTCCAATAAAAAACTCTCTCCTGATTTTACGATAATCGCAAGTTATATTGCGATCCATTCCATGCAATAACTTCTTGCCCCTGGCATCGAAGTTATGCAAATTATTCAAAAGCTCACGATTCTGTACACCATTTTTATTCATACGTCAAGGCCGTGCAAGAAGAAAACACAACGCAACAACA
>JAJZKY010000113.1 GCA_021803885.1 Planctomycetota bacterium | reverse complement strand
ACGTTGTGTTTCCGTGCGGACAGACAATCAGCCCAGATGGGGACACGATTCATCTCTACTATGGAGCTGCCGATTCGTGTGTGGCTATGGCAACAGGCAGTATTCGCACTCTCCTCGCATGGCTGGACTCGAACTCCGGTGCAGAAAAAATCTAAGGCAAGGAAAGCAGAATGCATACCACCCGCTGGAACTGGCCAAATCCGTTGCCCCAAGTGATTTGGACTAAACACGAGTGTCCTCGATGCAACTCGGTCGAATTCAAGCCAGCCGAGTTGCGCTCGTTTGACGCTCTGCTTAGCATGTTTGGCCTGCGGCCGGTTCGTTGCATGTTCTGCTGGCGGCGGTACTACTGGTTTGCCCTCCACGCTGTGAACCCGGCCTGAGACTTCCCAGAAACGAATTGCGAATCACTTGGAAGAATACTGAAATGACATCATGCTCTGACGCCACGTCGAACGATCTTCTGTTCTGCCTTGCCGCGGACCATCAGCGGAAGGCAATGAACTACACTGCGATAGCACAAAGCGCCGAAGAAGTGCAGGACGTTCAAAATGCTCCCTCTGTAAGCATGGGGCCGTATCTGATTTCTTCGGAACAAACCCGACTGCTGACCACTCTGAGTATTTACAGCCTTCGGGGCGACAGCCACGAACAGGTTCGTCTGCTCTATATGAACGCAACCGCGCTATGCATTTGGAAAGCGATGGGGAAGCAGCCGACCATTGTGGGTGTGCTACATCGTCCACCACATGACGCGCTTCTCTCGTTTGGGGTACCGTTTAGCGAATAGGTTGTAGCAACCGCATTCTTGCTAAAGGTCAGTACAAGCCTGAGGGCCTGTTCGCGAAAAGTGTGGCTATACTTCAGACACCGGTGGAACGTTGCATATGGCCGTCAAGCTGGAGATCTGGAGATCTGGAGATCTGGAGTACCACGCAGGATCCCGCGGCCGTTCGCCGTCTGCGATAGCCTGCTCTCTTTTTCTAATTTGCTGCCAGCGTCGATTATTCCTGGATCCCACGTCGTTGCACGGTCACGTTTGCGATATGGGAGCCTAGAACCTGGCAACCAGGACGGAATCGAACTCGGCAGCGTTGGACTGGCAGTTGACTGCCCCGAGTGCGCGGGCCAGAGCTTTTTCGATCGCTGCTTCCTGTTCTCTTGCAAAGCCTCTCCGCGAACAGCATCCCACCATCCAGATATAGTTCCATCCAGCCTTCCGGATCATGGTGTCGAAGACCGATGACGGGATGTCCTGTACCCAGGTCCAGTGCCCCCGAAACGGGTGCCGAAGGGGATCGAGCGAGTCCGGCAGAATGCAGCCATCGCGCAGGAAGACCGAATGCAATCTCACACATTCTTCTCGCGGGTGTCAGCAGGCGTGTGAAGCGTGAGCTCTCCCGTGGAGGCATCGGGCGTTTCGGCGCTCGGTATGGTTGTGTGGTCTCCGGTAAAGTCCTCTGTGAAGCTCCTCTCAACAGAAGCTTGACCCAGTCCGGAGAACCCCGTCGCATCCGGTTCAGGCGCGATATGAATATGATTTTGGTGCCGGGCAGAAAGGTGGTTCTTCACATCGCTTTTCTTGATGAGACTCATGGCGACTCCAGTCGTTCGTTAGACTGCTTGAACGTTGCTCGTCTGAAGCGAAGCCTGGAATGCCGGAGGCGAGAAGGAAATAACTTGCTGCTATCTCCATCATACGCTCAATCGCATTCAAGTGGCGGACGATAGCTGGCTTTGATCGCGGATATGCGTGATGCGTCAGGTATCAAGAACCTCGGACATCAGGTATGCCAATCTTCATCCGATTGCCGTTCAATGCAGTTCGCGCGCGGGCTTCCTTGTAATAGGTCTTCACATCCCGCGCCAGGCAAAGCAGGCGCAAGACCATAATTCCGTACCAGTTGGCATCGATCTCGTACCATTTCAAGCCATGCCGCGCCGACTGAGGGTGTGCGTGGTGGTTGTTGTGCCATCCCTCACCGAACGTCAGCAAAGCTACCCAGAAACTGTTCCTGGAATCATCGTGCGTATCGAAGCGCTGACGTCCCCACATATGTGTTGCCGAGTTGACAAGCCATGTGGAATGCAGGCCGATGACAGTGCGCAGAAAGATTCCCCAGAGGAGGAATCGCCATCCGCCCAGGGCGAATAGAGCTATGCCCAGAACAGTGATCGGCACCCAATGCCATCGGCTGATCCACGTGTAGAAACCGTCTTTACGAAGCTCCGGTGCATACGGCATCAGTTCAACGGCGTTGCTGCGCATGGTTTTGCCGGTGAGGATCCAGCCCATATGAGCCCAGAAGCCGCCGTCGCGCGGAGAGTGGGGATCGCCTTCCTTGTCGGTGTTCTGGTGATGCAGCCGGTGTGTAGCAACCCAGTAGATAGGTCCCCCTTCCAGCGCCAGCGCGCCGCATACGGTGAGCACGTACTCGATCCACTTCGGAGTCTTGTAGCCGCGATGTGTGAGCAGCCGATGGTAACCCATGCCGATGCCCGCGCCTCCTGCTATCCACCAAAGAAACAGCGCAACCACCAGGGCCTTCCAACTGAAGAAGAAAAGAGCGGCAATGGCTCCCAAATGAAATATTGCCATCACGGATGTAGTCAGCCACACGATCGGCTGAGCAAATGTCTTGTCTTTTCTGAACCCCATAGAGCGCCTCTTAGATAATTCCGTTGCAGCTAAGTGCCAAGTTATCGAGTTCCAGCTCGACCTGCCTCGATCCTCTCTCCGCGCTAAGCTTTGCGGAGTCCACTGTCTGGGCTATTCGGGTCATTCGTACGGAACACCACCGCAGCATGGTCATCGGAAGGCTACAGACCTGGCGAAGCGACGGCAGATAACAGGGCGGCTGTTCCCGTACTCCTTTGATGCACCCAATCGGCGGCAACGCCGTAGGTCATTCCAGGGCCGGAAAACGCTCCACTCATTGCAATCAAGCGCACATCTGGGAACCTGCGGCTCACCACGGCCAGCAAATCAAATCCGGACATGCCAGGCAAATTCAGATCGCACAGTAGAACATCCGGAGCTCTGGCGTTGATCTCAGCCAGGGCCTGGAATCCTCTGGTTGCCCAACGCCAGGAAAAGCCCTTTGAGCGAGGTCAATTCCGCAAGATCGCTTTTTGCGATGAGCAAGTCTCTTTTCGTCGCCGAATGCAGGCTTTGCTCCTCCGACCACGCTCTGCGGAAAGCACGGCCTGAGTAAGCATCTCATCATCCGCCTTAGGCGCGCTGCTCACTTTTGACCACCGGCGGGCGCTTCGCGGCGCCGCTCCGCGGACGGGCGCCTCCCATCAACTTGGGTTTTCTAGCGTTGTCTTCCGGAAGGTGATCGTGGAGGATCACGTTCAACAGAGATTTATGCACGCGAATGCGGCCGTTGTATTCGATGAAGCCGAGCTTGCGGAACCGGTTCATGAAGAAGCTCACCCGCGACCGCGTGGTCCCGATCATGTCGGCCAGCGTCTCCTGCGTGATCGGCGGAATCAACGTCTCCGGCTCGCCCGGCTTGCCGAACTCCGCCATCAGCAGGAGGATGCGCGCCAGTCGCTTCTCGCTCGAATTGAAAAGCTGATCCACCAGGTCCGCCTGCACCCGCATGCTGCGGGCTAGCAGAAAGCCGAGGAAAAGATCTGAAAATGCATGCTCCTCGTGCATCACGCGGAGCATTTCCTCACGCATGATCTTGAGAGCAGTACAGCCTGTAACCGCGGTGGCGGTTGCCAGGCGAAGCCCCGAAACAGCAGCAAGAGCTTCCTCACCTACGAAGTCCTGCGCAGAAAGCAGCGTGATGGTGGCTTCCTTGCCTGCTGTGGAAACCACCGTAACTTTGGCTCGGCCCTTTTGCAGATAGTAAACAGCATCCGCGGCGTCGCCTTGCGTGAAGAAATGCTCTTCCGCCTTCAACTCGATGATTCGCCGGCCTAGGCCGGAACTGCTTAGAAACGCCTCCGGATTGAAGGGTGTGGCCGTGCTCGCTTTCATCGATAGGGCCTCCTTCTCTTCGTCGTTTTGCGCCATGGATCGCAGATCTCGGGCTCTAAACGCCCAATCTCATCTTTTCACGGCCATCGGCGCCATTCTGTATCGCTTTATACATCTCCCCGATTTCTTGCGGCCCGTCATCATACCCCTATCTTCCTACTAATGGCGGACTTGAGCAATCCGGCTCAGACTGCAGCGTCCCTCTCCTTCTAATGTCGTAGATGCCTGTTGTGTCTCCACTTCGCGTAAGGATCGAGGCGCGCATGGGTAGAAAATCGGAGTGTTTCTGTAATGAGAAAACTTATGTTCGTGGTCGCGACGCTTTGTGTCTCCAGCTTTGGCTGGGCGGAAACACCGCGTGAGGCGACAATCGACAGGATGGATCACGCGGGCCGGGTGCTCAACGAAATTATGGCCGCGCCTGACAACGGAATTCCCGAAGAAGTGCTCGAGCACGCAAAGTGCATCGCGGTTGTGCCCCACATGCTCAAAGGGGGATTTGTGTTCGGCGCTGAAAACGGCCGCGGGGTCGCCACGTGCCGAACTGCAAGGGGATGGAGCGCTCCGGCATTCTTCGCTATCACGGGCGGAAGCTGGGGATTGCAGATCGGAGTGGAAGGCGTCGACCTGGTTATGATTATCCAGAATGACCGCGGGATGCAACAGTTGATGCATAGTAAGTTCGAAATTGGAGCCGATGCTTCGGCGGCTGCCGGCCCGGTTGGACGCCACGCTTCCGCTGACACCGATTGGAAGATGGACGCCGAGGTTCTCACATATTCGAGAGCCAAGGGAGCCTTCGCCGGCATGACCCTCAACGGCGCTTCGATCCGCCGCGATGATGATTCGACTGAAGCGGTTTACGGACCTCACGTAACTACTCGTGCCATCCTGAAGGGCCACGTTCCCGCCACAAAAGCCGCGGCGCATTTTCTGGACGCGGTGCGGGGCGCAAAAGCACAAGCGGTTGCTGCTAAGTAGCCGCTTGCCGGGGAGTTGCGGGCGCGGCAGAAATCACCGCCCGCCCCGCTTCCAGGAACTCCAGGACTGTTCAATATGCAGTTGCGGCCGCGGGAGAGAACGAGACTTCAGCCGCTGTCTGAAGGGGCCCGTCCTGCTGACGGCCGCGGCTCCCAGCCATTCGGGCTGGGCCAGGTCGTTGGCGTATGCGCGGCAACCTCGCCTCCGTTGTGCGCCGCGCCATGAGCTGCGGGTTGAAAATCCAGCGGAAGAAACACAGAGAAGACCGTCCCCGTATCGGGCGAGAGCGCGCGGCTCTTCACCTGGATGGTCCCGCCATGCTTGCGAATGATTTGCGAACTCAACCAGAGGCCGAGGCCGGTTCCTGTATCGCCCTTTGTGCTGACAAACGGCTCGAAGAGCGAATTGCGGATCTCAGGACGAATCCCAGATCCGGTATCGGCGATGGTCAAGCGGATTCCACGCAGTGATCCGTTGCTGCGCTGCCGCGCATTGGCGGCGCGGATCATCAGCCGGCCGCCGTGTCTGATCGCATCAATGGCATTCCCAATCAGGTTGAGTGTCACCTGGCGAAGTTCGCCCGACAGGCCGACAATCGGCGAACAGTCGCGGAATTCCCGTTCAATCAGAATCTCAGCAGCGGCGATCCGCGGCCGATAGAGAGCCAGGGCAGAATCCACAATCTCGCTGATATTGACGAGCGTGGGCTTGCTCGGGTCCCGGTAGAACCGGAGAGTCTGGGTGACGATTTCAGAGACGCGCGCCAGCTCCTGGCTTGCGGTTTCGGCCATACCCTTTGCGTCATGCAAGGAAGACGAGGTCCCGATCAGGTAGAGCAGATTCGTGACTGCTGCAAGCGGGTTATTGATTTCGTGCGAAATGCTCAGGGCCAGACGGCCTGCAACCATAAGTTTTTCCGATCTGCGCAAGGCAACTTCCGCCGCTTTGGCGGCGATCTGCTGGTCTCTGATCTCATATTGCCGGCGGCGGCCGCGCAGCGCGGCCTGGATCGTACTGATCATTGTTTCAGGTCGAACGGGCCGCTCCAGCAGCACCATGTCGCCAAGCGGCTGCTGCGCCAGCATTCTTTTCCGGCTCCGTTCCCCGGGAACGGTAAGGAGGATGAAGAGCAACTCGGACCAGGAGGGCTGTCGCCCAACTTCCGCCGCCCACAATTCGATCTCAGGCAGCGGCAGGGCCTCTTCCGCAATGACGACAATGCCTGCACCCGCCTCCATTTCGATACGCGCCTTCCCGGAGTCGGGGAACAAGAGGCAGGAGATGCCGTGGTCTCCAAGGAGACTGCAAATGAGCTCGCCGTCTCGTCCGGTGGGAGCGACGACAAGAACGCGATGTTCATCCAGGTTCATTGTCATCCCGCCCCCCCGCCACTGCCGGCACCCCGGGACCTTCCAGGTTTTCGAGTCCGCCACGGTAAATGGGAGCGCCGGTCAGGACTCCCTCGAACTCGGTAAGCACAGCGCCGACCAAGATCTTTCCGTGCTTCATCACCAGTTCGCGAATGGTGCGTTCGTGTTCTCCGCTGCGTTTCTTGATCACGGAGAGCGCCTGCCGCACCTCGCCTGCCGCCTCAAAATATCGGAACAGCAGCACCGTGTCAGCCAGGTAGCTTACGTCTACTGGGGTATCGACGTTGGATCCCACAAACCCGTGCTGGGCCACGGTCATCAGCGTAGCCACGCCTTTCTGGCTCAGGAACCCGAGCAGTTCGTGCAGTTGCATGGCGAGGAATTGTTCACCGGGCATGGCATTCAAGAAGCCGTTGAGGCTGTCAATGACGAGCAGCTTTAGATCCTTCTGCTCCACGAGATCTCTGATCTCGTGCACGAATTGGCCAGGCGAGAGCGCCGCCGCATCCACCTGCCGGAGGATAAGAGTTTTGTTGTCGACATGCCTTCTGATATCCAGCCCCAGCCCTGTAGCACGAATGACCAAGGTTGCCAGTGTTTCATCAAATGCGAAGATGGCGGCGCGGCCGCCCTGTTCGACCGCGGTGACTGCGTAGCGAACGGCGATGGTGGATTTACCACAGCCCGCGGGACCCACCAGCAGCGTGCTGGTGCCGCTGTCCAGTCCACCGCCCAACAAGGTGTCCAGCGCTTCAATACCGCTCTTGAGCTGCTTGGGAGCGAATGTCAGAAGATGCTCCGAGGGCACCAGCCGCGGATAGACTTCGACGCCGCCCCGTTTGATGCAGTAGTCGTGAAAGCCCTCGCGGAACTGTGCGCCGCGCAGCTTCTTCACTTCGAGGCGGCGCTTCATGATGCCGTATTCTCGCTCCACGCTCTCGAGCAGGATCACGCCGTGGGCAATGCTCTGGAGTTGGAGATCCTGAACCCCGGCAGTGCGATCGTCCAGTAGGATCACGGTGCATCCGCGTCCGGAGAAATATTGCTTAAGTCCCAGAATCTGCCGTCGATAGCGAAGGGAATCGCGTGCCAGAAGGCGCAGTTCCGAAAGGGAATCGATGACCACACGAGCAGGTTGCAGCCGCTCCACTTCCGCCAGCACGGCGTTAGTGGTGTCGGTAAGTTCGATGTCGGAAGGACTGAAGACCGTGTACTGCGTTTCCGGTTGGAGGTGCGTCTCATCCGGAACGAGTTCGAACGTATCGATTGCGTCGAGAGACCATCCGTGCGAGTCAGCGATCTCCAGAAGTTCAGCCTTCGATTCGGAGAGGGTGACGTACAGGCCCCTTTGTCCGCGCCGCGCGCCCTCCATGAGATATTGCATGGCGATGGTGGTCTTACCGGTGCCCGGATCGCCTTCAATCAGGTAAAGGTGATTGCGCGCCAGGCCCCCGCCCAGAACGTCGTCAAGGCCGGCGATGCCCATGGGGAACAACTCGACGGGCACAGGTTGCCTGGTTGGCCCAGTTCCAGTGGCATTTGCGCCTGTCACCAAGGCGACGTCGTGCTCGAGCTTCGAATGCATTGGGAATCCTATCCGCCGGGGAGAGCCAATCGGCTGTTTCCGCGTGGTGTGGATCGGCTCTGGAGAAGCCGGGATGCGCTCCTGGATCGGAGAATGCCTCGTTATGTGCGTTGTCGGCACGGCTTCCGTTAAGAACGGGGTTTAAGAGAAGAACATGACAATTAGCAGTATGTCCCTCTATGCACAGGTTCGTATGGTCACTTTTATACACAGCCAGGAGAAGGATCTCAATGTAGCGCCATAAAATCTCCGGCATTGATCAAGCAGGTGGTCACGATGCCGAGATGCCAGAAAGGAAAAGGGCTCCAATCCAATAGTCAAAATTGTCACGGATGAGCAATTGTGACCAGTGTTCGACAGTCGTTATGTTCCATACTTAAGCAGTGCCTTCACCGCCCTAGCGGCTGTGTATCTGGAGACCGTTGAAGCGGTTGATCGAGTTTGTTGGAGCAGATGTTCGTGTGATCCTGCAGAATATGGAGAGAATGTGAAAATTACAATCGCAATGGTAGCGTTACTGGCAATTTGGCCCTTTAATTCCGCGAAGGAATACCACATGACGTCCGGTGTTAGTGTCCCGGCGGCGACGGGGACTGTGAAAGTTCAAAGGGATAAAGACAACGGAAACATCAAGGTGGACATAAAGGTCGATCATCTTGCTAGACCGTCGAGTCTGACCCCTTCTGCTAGTACCTATCTGGTTTGGATCAGACCAAACGGCGGAGAGGCATTAAAGCAGGGCGCGATCGGCGTCGACAACAATCTAAGCGGCGAATTAAAAGTAGAGACGGTGTCGAAGGATTTCGATTTGTTCATCACTGCCGAACAAGGCAACAGCGCGACCTTCCCATCGAACGTAGAGGTCTTGCGCACACACGTCAGCACGAACTGAGCTGCTAGTCGAACCTCAAGCGCGCTTAAAGGATGCGGGTTCAGTCGGATACAGCTTAGTGTGTTTGAGCTATCCGTTCGCGGCTTCCGTCGAAACCGTGGTATACGGTGCCTAGGAAGTCCCAGGTGGGCGCCGCGCTGGCAAAGCCCATCCCGCTTTCATGTGTTGCATGAGGTAACGAGCCACATGACGCGACAACTTCTAGCAGCTACGATGTCTCGTACGGGCGCGCAAGATCGCAGATTCGCAGGCAGGAATCAAAGGAACCGAATCGCATGAATCGGAAATTGTGTTTGATCGTCGGAGCGGTACTGGCTGTAGCAGCGT
Organism: Planctomycetota bacterium; assembly: GCA_021803885.1. The sequence goes on along the minus strand of JAJZKY010000113.1, from coordinate 1,114 downwards.
TTCTACTCGGATTTGTTCCGCAGTACTTGAAGGCTCGAGACCTCGGGAACCAACTCAGCACGGTACGACAGCAACTCGACGCGGAGCGCGAGAAATCCCAAATGGACGAGCTTGGTCTGCTCAGCGGGCGCGTATACCTGGAAACCGACCTCAAGAATTACAGTCTGGCGGGTCAATACTCATCGAAATTCTTCGACCACGTTCGATCAATGATGAGCCATGCGTCGAACTCGACGCGACAGTCTTTCCTTCAGGAAGCATTGTCACAGAGGGATTCGGTCACAGGAGGACTTGCTAAAGGCGACCCAAGCTCTCTTTCAGCAGTGCAAGATCTCTTTAGAAAATCGCTGAAAAATGCGGAGAATTGATCGAGCTATCATCGCTGCAGGTGGCGCACCTTTGTTAAGAAGAGACGCTAAGGTTAGCGATTGCCGTCTACGACCAGTCGCCTCAGTAGGATGGGTTTCAAATTGGGCGCACCGAACGGTTGTCATCATCCGCAGCGGCCCCGTGCGCCGATTCGAGGTCTGGCGGATCAAGTGTCCTCGTACTTTGTTCCAGATGCAATTACTTCGGCAGTTATCACGTTCATCCACTGGTACTTTGTTGGGCGCTGCCGCGCTTCGCCTATGCGATCATGCATGCCTTGACAGTGCAGATTGTTGCCCGTCCATGCGCTCTTGGGCTTGCCACTCCCATGGCCACTATGGTGGGCGCCGGCCGTTAGGGCTCACGCCAGCGTCGTCATTCGCAATGCGGAGGCGCTGGAAACATTCGGCAAGGTCGACACACTCATCGTCGACAAGACGGGTCTCCAACTTGACGGGAAGTCGCCTACGGTGAGAATTGCTGGGTCCGGGGTGGCCACACTCTAACGGTATGCGATCATCAACCGAAACCCTCTGGTGCGGCTCGATAATTCGATGAAAAGTGGACTTCGCAAGAAGCTGAACCTACAACCCTTCGGTTAACAGCCGTGGGCGCTGTCCCCCAACCTGCTGCTACGGGTTGCTATAAGGTCCTATCCTTTGTGCACTTTAGCCTCTACCTCCTCGGTCGCAATTGCTATCTATACCGCCCCAATTATGACCGATTTTGAAGGTGGGTGGGCACA
>JAJZKY010000112.1 GCA_021803885.1 Planctomycetota bacterium | reverse complement strand
TCCCAGCAACCTCAACCAGTGGACGTATAGCTACAACGATGTGCTTACGATGGTCCTGGGCCGCCACAGCATCAAGACCGGCGGCGAACTCACCCGCCTCTATTACCTGAACAATCCGGTGTATGCAGCACGGCCGTCCTTCAGCTTCCACAACCTGTGGGACTTTGCCAATGATGCTCCCTACTTTGAGAGCGGGCAGTTTAATCACGCAACCGGCGTCCCGTTTGCCAACCGCCAGGATAACCGCCTCAATATCTGGGGATTCTTTGTGCAGGACGATTTCAAGATGAGTGCCAACCTGACCTTGACCGCTGGTCTGCGCTGGTCTTACTTCGGCGGGTTTTACTCCAAGCAAAACAACCTGGATGTGGCGCGATTCGGCCCGGCCTCCAATCCGCTGACTGGCCTCAACATCCGTGTGGGCGGACATTTGTACACGCCGCAGAAGACCAATTGGGGACCACAGATTGGATTTGCGTGGCAGCCAAAAATGTTCGAGAACAAGGCGGTGCTGCGCGGCGGCTTCGGCATCAATTATAACCAGAACGAGATCGCCATCCTGGCCAACGGCAATGGAAACCCGCCCAACGCCGTGCAAGCGGCCTTTACCTGCCCCTATCCATTCACAGACAATCCCACGTGTGCGAACACAGGAATCCTCTACCAGACGGCGACGAACATCAACTCGCTCTTTGGGTATCCGCCCAACCCGTCTACCATTACGCAATTCAGCAGCGCGAACCTGCCTTTGACCGGTACGGCTCAAGTGACCGGTTTTCCCTCTCATCCCAAGACCATTGTGAATTACCGCTACTCGCTGGAAGGAGACTACGAGTTTCCGTACAACTGGATGGCAACTCTGAGCTACCAAGGGAGCCAGATGCGGCACCTGCTGATTCAGAACAACTGGAACGTAATCGGCGCGTACCAGGGATTCGCAATGAATCCGGTTGTGAATTTCTTTGATTTCTACGAGAACTCTGGCAACGGGAATTACAACGCGATGATCGCCACTCTCAACCACAACTTTGCCAACAACTTCCAGACGCAATTCCAATACACCTGGGCGAAGTCGATGGACGAGAATTCCGGCCCATATTCCATGGATCCCTATCCGTACAACACGCACGCGGCCTATGGGCGCTCGGACTACAACGTAGGGGATGCGTTCAAGATCTATGGGCTGTGGCAGCCGGTGTTCTTCCACGGCAATTCGCTGATGGAGAAGACTCTGGGCGGCTGGTCGCTGGGCGGCATCTGGAACTGGCATACGGGCTTTCCCTGGAATCCGGTTTACAACACCGTCTCGAACGTTTACTACCAGGGCAGCCGCTACAGCTCGCTCCGCCCCACGAATCATCTCGGTGGCGCGGGAACGGCGACCTCAAACAAAACCTTCCAGGGGTTTGGAAACATCAACCCGAATTACAAAGGCAACGGCACCACGTTCTTCCCGGCGCCAAGTTATGTTGTGGGAGCGACCTTCCCGGCCACATCACCCGCACCGGTGCCGGGGATTCATCGCAACAGCCTCAACGGCCCGCACTATAACGACATGGATGCGAGTCTGACCAAATCCTTTGGCTTGCCCAACGCGCCAGTGCTGGGAGAGAAGGCACGATTCTCGTTCCGGGTCGATGCCTACAACCTGTTCAACAAGACGAATATCAATACCTCTTCGATCAATACCGTCCTGGGCTCGGCGAATCCAGACGGAACGACGGCCCCGAAGCAGAATTTTGGCATTGCTGGCTCGGCACTGGGCAGCAGAACGGTGCAACTCCAGGCGCGCTTCAGCTTCTGACCGCCTTCTTGAAGCTGAACACAATCTCAGAGGGTGTTCCCACGGGAGCGCCCTCTGAGATCTCCTCCGTATAGAGTCAATCCTGGAGCGAATCACCCGGAAACGAGGGCGAAGAAGATGCGTGCGGCCGCATTGCCAATCAATCGAAGGTTGCCTCTGCGGCGCTGGCTCGGCCTTTCCTTATTTTTCTTGCTGACCGCAACAATGCTCTTCGCATCGGATGCGCCGCAGCGTTACTCACTGTCTCTTGGTCCCAACGATGTAATTCCCACTGGCAATGAATGGATCTCACTGCCCAACATCCGCGCTGGCGATGGCGCACTTGCCAGCTTCAATGTGCTTTCCATGCGCGACCGCGGGCTGCTGCAGGTGACCGGAGAGAACGGCTCGCCGGTGCTCCAGCCCTATTTCAAGGCCGACGGTAAACGGATTCCGTTTCGAGATCCCGCGTGGCAGGTGATTGCATATTGGATTCCCACGGCGCATCTAGCCGCGGACGGTCTGGAGATGAGCCTCACCTGGTGTGCGCCTCCGGGTGTGCGCGCGGCATTCCTGCGCATGACCCTTACCAACCGGCGCGTGGAAGCTGTAAAGGCGGTGCTGGGCTTGGCGGCGTCCTGGGGTTCTCTCGACCGGGTCACCTACTTGCCCGTAAAATTGCAGGGAGAACGGACAGTGGCGTCGGCGCCGTGGATCGACTCTGCCGAAGTGTTCAGCTATGTCACCCAGGATACGCAGTTCGCGTGGTCCGTGATCCACCCCCGGTCCGCTGCGTCCATCAGCGCGCCTCCGTTGACGCTGTCGCCGCAAGTCGATGAGCAGCGCGTTGTAACCCTGGCTCCGGGAAAGAGTGCCGAGGCCATTTTCATACTGGGCGCGGGCATAGAAGAATTCAGCGCCTCCCACAATGCCCGCGCGCTTGAGTTGATGCTCGATCGCCACGGGGCCGAGGCCATGATTGCTCAGACCGCAGCCTGGTGCCAGCAGCGCACGCGAACGACAGGCCAGCCGGACCTGGATCTGCTGATGAACCGGAACTTCCTCTTTACCGCGCTCTACGCGTGGGGCCGAACGATTGACACCGAACAGTTTGCCGGCGTCACTTCGCGAAGCCCGCGCTATTACGTCTCCGCCGCGTACTGGGACCGGGATGCCATGCTATGGAGTTTTCCGGCCCTGCTCGACATCGACACTGAGCAGGCCCGCGAGGCGCTTGAGTACGCGTTCACAATACAGCTTCGCAACACCGGCTCGCACAGCCGCTTTATCGACGGCGTAGTGCTGGAGGACGGATTTGAGCTGGATGAGGCCGCAGCTCCGCTCATTGCGCTGACGGAGTACGTCGAGCGGACCAGGGATATTCAGTTTCTGCGCGCGCATCGCAATGTGCTCACCAAGCTGCGCGACCGGATCGCGTCTCACCAGGATGCGGCGACGGGTCTCTATTCATCGCTGCAGGATGCGCAGGATGAGTATTCGAAGCTGCCCTTTTTGACTTATGACAATGTTCTGGTCTGGAAGGCATTCCTCGATCTCGGCTCTTTATTCGAGCAGCTCCAGGATGCGGCGGGCGCAAAAGAAATGGCCGAACGCGCCGCGTCGCTGCACAAGGCGATCATGGCGTATTGTGTTTCCAGCGGCGCGCCGGATGCTGGAGGGCCCGTCTTTGCGAGTGCGACCGACGGCACGCACCATGTTTTTGCGGATGTGCCGCCCGGCTCGCTGATGAAGCTGCCCGTCCTGGGCTTTGTGGATCAGACGAATCCGATCTTCGTGCGTACCTATCGCTGGCTGCACTCGGCAGCCTACAAGTATTCGTATGCGGATCGTCCTTATGGATTGCCGGGCAGCTATCGGCTGCCCTTCACCACATCGTGGAGTGTCGCCGATCATCTGGCGCTGACCGAGGGACGCGAGCGGGCATGGAAGGTGCTTCGCGCCAGCAAATGGGACGGGGGAATCATTACCGAAGGCGTGGATCCCAATACGGCGGCGGTTGAACCTGCGGGGCGCGCGTTCGCCACCGCAGCGGGTTATGTGGCAGATGCAATCTGCCAACTGAAGTGCCTGGCAACGGCACCGTAAGCAGGATGTTCGTTGCTCGTGCGAGGACGTTCAATGGAAGCGGGGGAAAAGCCAATGTTGCGCAATTGTGTTGTGTTCAGTGCAGTGGCAGCTCTTATGATCTTCTTTTGCCGTGCAGATGCTCAGCAGCCCGTGTCTTCACAGTCCGCATCGACTGAGGAGATTACCGTCGATGCGCACGCGGCGGCTACACCATTCCCGCATACCTGGGAAGAAATGTTTGGCTCAGGGCGCGCCAATCTGGTGATGCGCGCGGCTTATCAGCACGACTTGCGCATGGTGAAGGGGATCACGAAGTTTCGCTACGTCCGCTTCCACGGAATTCTGGACGACGAGAACGGCGTTTACAGTCAAAATGCGCAAGGCCAGCCGGTTTATAACTGGTCGTATGTCGACCAGATTTATGACACGCTGCTCGCCAACGGGATTCGCCCCTTTGTGGAGATCAGCTTCATGCCCAAGCTGCTGGCCGCTCACCTTGACTACCAGAGCTTCTGGTATCACCCCATCGTTTCTCCGCCTGCGAGCTATGCGAAGTGGGACGCACTGATAACTGCGTTTGCGCGCCATCTAGTCGAGCGTTACGGCATTAACGAAGTCTCCCAGTGGTACTTCGAGGTCTGGAACGAGCCAAACATCGGTTTCTGGACCGGCAAGCCCGCCCAAGCGACTTACTTCAAGCTGTACGATAACACCGCGCGCGCTTTGAAAGCTGTCAGTCCGCGGCTGCGTGTGGGCGGACCGGCAACCGCGCAGGCGGCGTGGGTGGGCGACATGATCGCCCATGCCGTGCGCGACCATGTGCCGCTCGACTTTGTCTCCTCGCACGCCTATGGCGACGACTCGGCCATCGATGTTTTCCACGATCACCGATACGTCGCACCGCACCAGATGGTGTGCGCGGCCATCGAGAAAGTCCACGAAGAAATCCTGCATTCTGCCCGGCCGGATACTCCCCTGATCTGGAGCGAGTTCAACGCGAGCTACGCCAATCATCAGGACATTACCGACTCCATCTACATGGGCCCATGGCTTGCCGACACCATCAGCAAATGCGCCAGCATGACAAAGATGATGTCGTACTGGACTTTCTCCGATGTTTTTGAAGAGCAGGGCGTGATCAAGACGCCGTTCTATGGAGGCTTTGGCCTTGTGGCTGAAGACGGAATACCCAAACCCTCTTTCGACGCTTTCATGCTGCTGCACGAGCTTGGCAATGAGCGGCTTGCCGCGCCCGTCAATGAAGCCATCGTCACGCGGCGGGCGGATGGAACGCTGGTGATTGCTGCGTGGAACCTTGTTGAACCGGGCGTGCAGGGCTCTGACAAGACGGTAGTCTTTAATTTCAAGGGCATTGGCAACGATGCCTGGGCCACGATTCGCCGTGTAGATGCCGAGCATGGCGACGTTCTGGCCGCCTGGAAGAAGATGGGCAGTCCGAAATACCCCACACCGCAGCAGGTCCATGCGTTACGGCAGGCCGCGGAGGTTGGACCGCCGCAGGACGTTCCCATCCACGATCAGCGGCTGACGATCGTAGTGCCGCCCATGGGTTTGGCAGTCATGGAGATTCGCTGAGCTGGCAGGGGGAACCTTTGCAGCGGGCAGGACTCGAAGCCGATCTACGAAGGCTGACGCAACTCTGAATGCGCTGGATCTGATTACCGTTCAGAGGCAGTAGCGGAATGTCTGGAAGCGCGGGAATTTTGCTCGCCTTTGCGGTTGGGCGTTTGCGTTGCGTTCAAACCTTTGCCAGAGGGACGGTAGCCAAGAAGATAACCCCGCTGGAGAGAATCACGAGCGGACCCGCTGGAAGACCGGAAAAGGCGCCAGAGAGAATGCCGACAATCGCGGAGATGACGCCGAATGCGCCGGCGGCAAGGCTGTACTGGGCAAGCGTACTGCTCACATTTCTTGCCGCTGCGGCAGGAATGGCCACCAAGGCGGCGGTCATCAGCCCACCGACAAGGTCAACTCCCAGGGCCACGATAATGGCGATGGCCGAGAGGTAGAGAAGGTTATAGAGCTTGACGTTGATCCTCTCGGTTCTTGCCAGATCCTCGTGAATACTGACCAGCATGATCTTCGAATAGCTGCGGTTCACGGCGACGAAAACGATGGTGCCCAAGATAACGGCGGCAATGGTTGCATCGATTCCCACCCGAGAGATGTCGCCAATCAAGGCGGCCTGCGCTTTATCAATGGGCAAAAATAGAAAAGCAGCAGCTACGCCGGTCGCGAAAACGATCGCTGTCAGGGCTTCCATCTGGAGCTTTGTCCTGATCTCCAGCAGCCAGATCAGCACGATACCGCCTACGACAAATGGGAAAGCTCCCAGAGAAATGCTGAATCCGTAGACCAGGGCCAGCGCGGCTCCGGGCAGCGCCAGATGTCCCAACGGGCCGGCCACAACCGCCATTTTCTTGGACAGCATAAGAGTCCCCAGGTATGCGGCTGAACCGGCAATGAAGACTCCGCTGATCAGGCTCAGAATGAGTTGGCTCGTCATGGGTCAAAGCACCTCAATGTGTATGAAACTTGATCTCGGCCCCGTACATGTCGCTCAAAACATCTGGTGTCAGCACTTCCTTCGGAACGCCGTAGCAGAGGCCTCCACGCCTCGATAGGCAAAGCACGTGGGTGGAGTGCGCAAATACGATATTCAGGTCGTGGGTGACCTGGAAGATGGTCAGTTTTTGAGCCTGCCAGATCGCTTTCAAAAGCGAATAGATGGTTTCGCCACCGGCGACGTCGACAGCCGTCGTGGGTTCATCCAGAAAAAGCACGCTGGGGTGCGACGCCAGAACCCATGCGACCAGCATCCTTTGGAACTCTCCGCCGGAAAGGTGGCCGGCCCTTTTTCCCAGCACAGACTCTTGGAGGCCGACGAGAGCAAGGTTGTTCAGGACCTGGTCAGGCTGGAGCTTTTTGAGCGCGAAGAAATCCTTCACCGTCAGGGGCATGTCTCTTACAGACGTCTGGTTGAGCCCCTGCGGCAGGTATCCGATCTTGGGCTTCTTGTGCCAGCGCAGTTCGCCGGTGTAAGGCACCAGGTTCAAAAGCGCCTTGACCAAGACGGTTTTCCCTGCTCCGTTGGGGCCGAGGATGGTGAGAAATTCTCCCTCGTCAACCGTGAAGTTCAAGTCGGACAGGATGAGAGTTCCGTCCAGGATGACTTTGAAATTTCTGACTTCCAACAGAACGTCGTTCATGGACTTGGCTATTGCCTCCGTTGTAGGGCGCGCGCGGTAACGCGCCAGAGCAACCGCGCAGCAGAAGTTCTGGCGCAAAGCCGGAGTAACGCTCATATATACTGCCGGATGGCCGAGAAGGCAAGGAGCGCCGACACAGGAAATGGGGCGAAAGGCATGGACCGCAGGATTGCGCTTCAGGCAGTGTGTCAGCCCTCTAACGCAGGCAGGGGCGAAAGACCGGCCGTGTAGAGTAACGGTTGCTTGTCCCCATCCGGGAAGACGGCCATCCGTAGCTGCATTCTTGGTTACAAAGAAATTACCTGCAAGAGATTCTGTGGAAAAGAAAATATTTCAGGGGGGGTGGGTGCGTGCCGGAAGCCTGGTGAGCTGGCGCGGCTGGCGGAGCTGGTGGGCTTGTGATGGTCATGAGTTCCTCTCCGGCGGATTAGCAGGTTAACGAGTTAACAAGTTGGCGGGTGTGTGCCCGGCACGCGATTTTGTTTCTATTGTGCGCGACGAGAGGGAAATTACCTGCAAATGCAAGTTGTTGCAAGAGTGAGAGTTTTGAATTCCGGGACTTGACTTTTTAGAGCGCGGGGTGGTCAGCGGGGACTCTTCATAAGATTGCCTTGCCCGATAAAGACAGGCGGAGCCTGGTGGCGCGAGGATTGCGCCATCAGGCTCCGGTTTCGGCTCCCTTGTGGAGGTTAGAAGGTGATGTGACCGGCAAACTGCCAGTCGCGCGGATCGCCGCTGGCGCTGGTGACCGTGCCAAAGGTGGTTGAGCCGGCAGACCAGCTCGCATTGGGGTTGCCGAAGTTCACGCGATTCCAGACGTTGATGCAATCCGCCTCGAAGATGAAATTCGCGTCTTCCCAGTGCAACGGGAAGGTACGGCGCAGACCGGCCTGGACGCCATTCCAGGTCTTGTTATTCCGGAGCGTGTAGGCTCCGGTCCGTGGAGCGTTGCCGAGCAGGTACAGCGGCGTGCTGGTGGTTGAGACGTTCTGCGGCGTGGAAAATGCGCTGACGTCAATGTACTGGACCTTGCCAAGGCTGGCCTTCTGGTAACCATTGGGCCCTTTGCCAAAGTTGCCGTTGATGCGGGCTTTACCCGTGAACGCCCCATTCTGGTCGGGCATGCACTGGCCCTGCCCCGGCACGTTGGACCCGCAGCCGCTCCAGGTAACGGCGAATGGGGTTCCGGAACTGACGGTGTAGATGCCGGAGAGCTGCCAATTGCCGGCCAGCCAATCGACTACCTTCGAGTTGCCGCCGATATGATCCTTCCCAAAGGGCAACTGATAGACGCCATAGAAATTGAAGACGCTGGGCCTATCGATGGCGGTGAGCCCACGTTCAATGGCGTCCATGCCATAGCTTCTGGTCCCGTGCGAAATCGCGGCTGCCGGAATGGGGTAGCCGCTGCGGAAGGTGCCGTCATCGCCGATGTTCTTGGAGAAGGTGTAATTGGCGTTGAAGGTCAGCCCATTGGCCATGCGCTGCTGCAACGTAATCTGCAGGGAGTTGTAGTTGTAGTTGCCGACGTTGCCCCATGTATCGCCCATGCCGCTGTATTGCGGGAAAGGAACCAGCATATGCGCAATGGTGGCGGACTTGTTCGCTGTCGCTGCCTGCTCGTACCACGGCAGAAACGGGATTCCAGGTGCGTATTGAGCAGCCTTGGCCACGTTCGCGGCCGTGGCCGGGGCAAGCAGAATAGGTTCCGAGTCCGTGATGTCGGTGACAGAACCAAGAGCCGCCAGATACCTGGGATTGAGCTGGCCTGACCAGTACCCGCGCGCGTTGCCGCCGGTGGTGCCGGAGTTGATGATGAAGTGGCTTTCGTTGCCCACATAGTTGACAGCCAGAGTCATGTTCTGGGTCAGGGCACGCTCAAAGCCGAAGTTGAAGAGCACCAGTTCGGGCGCGCGGCTGGAGAAGTAAGGATCGGCATAGTTGACCGAGCCGGCGCTCACAAATTTTCCCGCACTGTTCACGTAGAAACCGGTGTTCAGTTCCTGTGCCGCAACGCCTGGAGTGGGCGCCTGCGGGTAGGTGAAGCCGGGCCCGAAGAGGCCGGTGTTTGCCAGGCCGATGCTGCTGAAGTAAGAGCTGTTATTCAGCCAGTAGGACGGCCCCGCATTGGCGCCGGTGCCGACCTCAGTGGGACCGATCGCCGTCATGTTGAAGCCAAGCTGCCCGGTACCGTTGAAGGCGCCGCCGCGGCCGCCTACGCCGCCGGCCTGCGAGTAGACCACGGCAAATCCCGCACGGACCACGGTCTTGTTGTTGATCCCGTAGGCCAGGCCGATGCGCGGTCCCCAGTTCTTCCAGTAGGTTTTTACGGGCGTTCTGCAATTGCAACTGACCCCCGGTCCGCCGTAATTGCCGGCGAACTGCATCAGGCCGTGGGTTCCCGTGAGGGGGTTGATCAGGTTGGGGTTGAGGAAGGTCCAGCGGTTTTTGACTTCTTGATAGGGAGGCAGGTAATCCCAGCGAAGCCCGAGGTCGAGGGTCAGCTTGGGCGTGACCTTGTAGCTATCCTGCACATAGATGGCAAAGGGGTGGTAGCGGCCGCCCAGTTCGCTTACGGGCTGGAGGCCAAGCGCCGGAGCCGACGTGGCATCCGAATTGGATCCTCCGACTGCGCCCAGGAGATAGCTGGCGTAGGAAAATCCGGTGCTTGTGTCGTTCAGGACATTCGAACCGGCCGCGAAGTTGGCGGTGGAGAATGCGTTGTAAGCGAGGGAGAGAATGCCGGTGTAGGTGGCGGGGTTGGCGTTATTGAACTGCTGCCACTGATAGGTGATGCCTACGGTCAGGGCATGCTTGCCCTTTAGCCATTGGAGGTTGTCAGTGAGCGCATAGTTATTTGGCGTGGTAAGCTGCGTGGACGCGGCGTTGCCATTCTGTGTCCATCCGGTAAGCGCGGTGCCATAAGTTTTTGTCGTTCCGAATTGCGCTCCAGGGAACTCCTCGCCAGCCTGGCCCTGGGGCAGGTTGGTGATTCCCATGGTCGGCGCCATCCACTCCTGAACACCCTGCGTGGCGTTGTGGATGTCCTGGAAGAATCGCGTAAAGCTATAGCTGAACTGATTTACGACACGCGGGCTGAAGGTGTAGGTATCGGAAACGATGTAGTTCTTGGGAAAGATATTGGCTAAATCGCCTCCGACCAGAATGGGGC
>JAJZKY010000111.1 GCA_021803885.1 Planctomycetota bacterium | reverse complement strand
ATGCTTGCGGATCCAGGCAGTTTTGAAGAAATGGATGCTGAACTGGCCTCGGTCGATCCGCTCAATTTTAACGCCCGCAAGAGCTACAGAGATCAGTTGGCGGAAAGCAGAAATAGGACTGGAAACAATGACGGCGTGCTGACCGGCCGTGCCTTCATCAAAGGGCGTCCGGCGGTGCTGGCGGCGATGGACTTTTTCTTTTTGGCCGGCTCCATGGGAGCGGTGGTGGGCGAGAAAATCACGCGGGCCATCGAGCGCGCGACGACCGATAATCTGCCCCTGGTGATTGTGTCGTGTTCGGGTGGAGCGCGGATGCAGGAAAGCACCATCAGCCTCATGCAGATGGCCAAGACGGCGGCGGCGCTGGCGCGGCTGCACCGCGCCGGCGGGTTGTTTATCAGCGTACTGGCGGATCCGACCACGGGTGGCACGACCGCGAGTTTTGCCATGCTCGGAGATATCATTTTCGCCGAACCGCGGGCGATGATCGGCTTTGCCGGGCCGCGCACCATCGCCAATACCATCAAGGTGGAACTGCCGGAAGGATTTCAATGCGCCGAGTTCCTGCAGGATAAAGGCTTCATTGATCGCATTGTTCCCCGCAGCGAGTTGCGGTCGGCGATTGCGCGCACGATCGACTACTGCGGCAAGTAAATTTTCCTCTAACCCCATTGATCCCATTTCGACAGGTTCTTACGGTTTCCCGCCGAACCGGTGCGGAAGCCTCTGATCGTACTGTGCCGGCGAACGCGGGAATCGGGTCTGGCCCGGATGGGGTTGCCTGTCTCGTTTCAACTTCGCGGCCAAAGTAAAATAGGCGGCGGCCTGGCGGCGATGCCCCAAGACCTGCAGTGCCCGGGCCAGAGCGCGGTAAGCATGAGAGTTTCGCGGCTGGAGCCGAATCACCTTTCGGAATTGAACCGCCGCAAGCGCCGGCCGGCCATGGATAAGCAGACACTTGCCATATTCGAAATAACCGAGAGCGAACTGCGGCGACGCCTGCACGGCGCGCTGATAAAAGGGGATCGCCTTGCGCCATTGACTGATCTTTTCCAATGTCACAGCCAGATCGTAAAGCGCCCTGGTGTTGTATGGTTCGTATCGGACGGCCAGGCGGTATTGCCCGGCGGCCGCACTGTATTGACGCCAGAATGTCAAAGCGTTCGCCAGCGCGAAATGCAGGGCCGCGGAACGGGGATATTCCATAAGACCACGGTGTAAATCGGCAAAAGCCATCGCCCATTGGCCGAGTCTTTCGTAACAATGCACGATGTGCCGGATATTGGATAAATCACGGGGATCGGACGCCAGGGCGAACCGGTAGTAAACAATGGCCTTGGCGTAGTTGTGGTATTTTCGGGAATACACATCGCCAAGGTCGGAATCAACCACCGGATCAGTCCCCTTGGTGAGCCGGTACGCCCGCATCAGCATGGACAATCCCACCGCCAGATGCCCCCGGTCGCACTCGTACGCGCCGACCTGCTGCAGGGCCACCGGGGAATTCGGTTCGAAGTGAAGGACATGAACCCAAATGTGGATCGGTGGTTCGTATAACTCGCTCTGGTTCCAAGTTAATACGCCCAGAACGACGATTAAAGCGACCGCGCAGGTGACAGGCAGAGCCTGGCCCGGCGCCGTGGCCTTGGCGGCGGGGTCGCCGCGCCGCGCGTAGTCAACCAGCCGTTGCAAGCACCACCGGCCTGTTTCCACAACCAGCGCCAAGATTCCGATGCAGGCCAGGTACTGGTAATGATCGGCCACAAAAGTGTAAAGCATGGTGTAAAAAGCAATGAAACCGAGGACAGGAGATATGGTCAGACCGTAGAACGCCACTGCGGCGAAAGGACCGCGAGAAATTTTTTTATGCAGCAGAAACAAAACCACGGGTACGACCAAGGCGGTGGCGGGAAAAATCCATTGCCAGCCGATTGGCGCGGCGGTGTTCCAGCGGGGGTAGACCTCCAACAGCGGATAAGGCCAGAAAAGCTTGAGAGGATAAAACCACAGGTCCTTGCCGGCGATCAGCAGATGCTCGGCGAGGGTAAATCGGAATTGTGGACCATGAGCGCCCACCTGTGTGTGCTCCTGGTAAACGGTTATGGCCGCCATCAGAAATCCGAGAAAGAACCAGGGCACGGTGGGGTTGATGTCGCTCTCCGCCAGCCGGCCGCGTTTCCACCAGGCAATCGCCAGAAGAACCGCCGGCAGGGTACAGGCGTCTGTCTTGGCCAGCAGAGCCAGGACAAAAAACAGTGTTGCCAGCAGATACCACCCCACCGGATGGAAGGACGATCGCGTCGGAAGACGCTCTGGTTTGTCCAGACGGACCATTCGGATCCAGGCGAGAACGGCGGCAAAATAAAAAGCTGCGGAGATAAGATTCTTCTGCTCGGCCACCCAGCCGACGGTCTCCACCTGCACCGGATGAATGGCGAAAATAGCGGCGATCAGCCAGGCGCTTTTGAGTCCCAGCTTCCGAAGAATTATCCAGAGAAGAATGGCGTTGAGCGCCTGGAGCGCGATGTTGACCAAATGAAAGCCGGCGGCATGGAGACCCCAAAGCTTGTACTGCAGGAGGAAAGCGGTGAAAACAAGGGGGTAATATTGAATGGATGCGGAAGGTACAAACCATATATACCACAGACCGCGCCAGTGATGCACAAAATGATTTTTGACCAGCCAACCCGAATCGTCCCAGATAAAACCGCCATGAATCAGCGGTGCATAAACCAGAAAGACCAGGGCGGTTATCAAAACACCGGGCAGGAGCGGAACGATCCAACGGCGCCATCGGCGGGCCGGCGATTCGCCGAACGGCGGCGGTGCGACGCCCGGCGCCGCCACGATCTTTTCAGCGGAGACCTCCGCGGGTGGATCGGTCATGACCGGTATATTTGACCATACTTTAACCCGCCAGGGAACAAGCCGGAGATGGACGCCTCGGGAGATCCCCGGACGGCCTTACCAGCGGGGCTTGCCGCGGGAGCCGATTCACGTAGGATACTCTTGATATATTGCGCGGCGCGCACCAAGTTGGAGACCATCCAGATGGAACGAACGCTGATCATTCTCAAGCCTGATGCGGTGGCGCGCGGCTTGATCGGCACAATCATCGAACGATTCGAGCGGAAAGGTTTTCAAATCCTGGCGATAAAACTTACACGAATGAACACCGCAACCGCACAAGAACATTATGCCATGCACAAGGGGAAACCATTTTATCAGGGGTTGATCAAATTCATGACCGCCGGGCCGGTGGTGCTGCTGGTGCTCCAAGGCGATCACGCCATTGAAGTCGTGCGGAAAATGATGGGGGCAACGTTCGGCTTCCACGCCGAGCCGGGAACAATACGCGGTGATTTTGGATTATCCAGCAGCTTGAATCTGATTCATGGCAGTGATTCGCCGGAAGCGGCGCAGGCCGAGATCGAACGGTTCTTTACTCCCGCGGAACTCTTCGATGGTTCCCTGAGGGTGCCGAAATAGGCGCTGGACGATGTTTATCAGCCGTGGGGCCTCGGCCCGTGCCGGCCTGAGGCAGTAGTCGGCGCGAGCGCAATATGGCAACAAGCCAGGCAACGGTAACTGCGAATCTTGACCCGGTGGCGACCGGGCAGGTGATCCGCATTGAGGTGGCGGGGAACGCTTTATCGCTCTACACCGAAGCGCCGGTTCTTTTTCACGCCATGCTGGCGGATATGGCGGCGGCGAAGTCGCGCATCTGGCTGGAGACTTATATTTTCGCCAACGACGCCAGCGGGCTCGCCATCGCCGGAGCACTGATGCGGCGCGCCGCGGAAGGGCTGGACGTACGGGTACTTTACGACGCCGTGGGATCGCAGGCCACCGGTCCGGAATTATTCTCCGACCTGCGGGGCGCCGGCGTGCAGGTCCATGCCTACCACAGTCTCTGGGAAGCGCTGCGAAAGTTTTCGTTCTTTACCATTCTCAACCGGCGCGACCACCGCAAACTTCTGGTGATTGACGACGTCTGCGCCTATTTCGGCGGCATGAACATTGTGGATCACGGACGGGACTTGACCTTTCTTCAAACCGACGAACAGCAGGCTCCGACGCTCGGTTGGCGCGATCTGCATGTGCGGTTGCAAGGACCCCAACAGCAAGAAATCGCCCACAGTTTTCACCGCTCGTGGCTGCACGCCAAGGGCCAGTATCTGCGGCGGCGGCCGAAGGAATATCGCCGGGTGAAGCTGATCCCGGCGGAGGAATCGATCCATTTTTTTGACAGCGGCCCGGGCTTAAGCTTCAGCCGGGCGGCGCGGGTGTATCGAAAATTGCTGCGCCGGGCGCGGCATCAGGTCGTGATCGCCATGGCGTATTTCATTCCCGTCCGCCGCGTCTTGCGCGCTTTACTGGCGGCGCGTCGTCGGCAGGTACGGATGAGCGTGATCGTACCGGCGAAAACGGACGTGCGCGTCGCGCAACTAGCCACGCGCTATCTGTATCACAAACTGCTGCGCTCGGGAATCCGCATCTATGAGCGCACCAGCCGGGTGCTGCACAGCAAGGTGGTCGTGATCGACCGACAGTGGACCATCCTGGGATCCGCCAACATCGATCCGCGAAGCCTATGGACGAATCTGGAATTCCTGGCGGTGATACGCTCCCCACGTTTCGCCGCGGCGATCCGGCGGATATGCCGCTACGAACTCCGCCACAGCCGGCGCGTGCGCCTGGCGGATGTCGAGCACAATACCACCGGAGAAAAAATTCTCAATACGCTGGCCTATTGGTTGCGCTGGTGGCTCTAAAGTCGAGCTTAGACAACGGGAAAAATCGCCATGAGCAAAGCTAAGATCGGCTCTCCCGATAGCTATCGACAGAGCATGGCCGGACAAATCGAAGAACTCCGGCGGACCATCCACCGGCATGATCAGCTTTATTATGACCAGGCCAGGCCGGAAATTGACGACCGGGAGTATGATGAACTTTTTCGCCGGTTGCGGGAGTTGGAAGAGGCGCACCCGGACCTTATCACTCCTGATTCGCCCACGCAGAGGGTGGCGGGGCAGCCGGTGGAGGGCTTCGCCTCGGTTCGCCACGCCATTGCGATGATCTCCATCGACAACACCTATACCGAAGGCGAGTTGCTGGCGTTTGACGCGCGCGTCCGCAAACTGCTGGGGGGAAGCGACTTTTCCTACGTATGCGAACCGAAGATTGACGGCGTGTCGCTTTCTGTGCGTTACGAAGACGGCCGGTTGGCGCTGGCGGCCACGCGCGGCGATGGAACCAGCGGCGACGATGTAACGGCCAACGCCCGAACCATCCGCAATATTCCGCTTCTGCTGCATGCGCCAGCGGCGTTGGATTCCGCGGGCCGGGAATTTCCCCCGTCGATTCCCCGCGTGCTGGAAGTGCGCGGCGAGACGTTTCTGACGCGCCGGCGGTTTGTGCTGATCAACCAGCGGCAGGAAGAGGCGGGAGAAGAGCCTTACGCCAATCCACGCAATACCGCCGCCGGTACACTCAAACTGCTGGACCCGCGGCTGGTGGCAGCGCGCCAATTGCATTTTCTGCCACATGGCCAGGGAGTGGTGGAAGGATTTGAATTCAGCAGTTATCAGCAATGGCTGGCGTATCTGCAGGCACTGGGTTTTCAATTGGCGCCGCACGTAATGCCGGCGCGGGATATTCAGGAGGCGATTGAGTTTCTCCACCGCTTCGCCGAATTACGAAAAAGGCTCCCCTTCGACACCGACGGCGTAGTGGTGAAAGTGAATTCGCTTTCCCAGCGCCGCGCGCTGGGTTCAACCGCCCGGGCGCCGCGGTGGTGCATCGCCTTCAAATATCAGCCGGAGCAGGCCAGTACCGAACTGGCCAATGTGGTATTCCAGGTGGGCAAAACCGGCACGATTACGCCGGTGGCGGAATTTCAGCCGCCGGTGTTTGTCAGCGGTACGCAGGTATACCGGGCCAGCTTGCATAATTTTGATGAAATCCGGCGTAAAGACATCCGCCGGCACGACCGGGTGATCGTGCAGAAAGCGGGCGAGGTGATTCCCTACGTGGTCGGAGTTGTGCCGGAAGCCCGCCCCCTCCATGCCCAAACCATTGAGCCGCCGTCCCATTGCCCCGCATGTAAAGGGCCGGTGATCCGTGACGGTGGTTTTGTCCGCTGCACGAATGTTACCTGTCCGGCCCAACTGGCCCAACGGCTCAAATATTTCGGCGGACGAAACCAGATGGACATCGAAAATCTCGGATCGGCCATTATTGAGCAACTGATAAACGCGAAGCTGGTCCAGTCGATTCCCGATCTCTATCGGCTCAAGCTGGAAGACCTGCTGCCGCTGGAGCGCATGGGCCAAAAATCGGCCGAGAATCTGCTGGCCGGCATTCAGCAGAGCAAAAACCGCGGATGGGAACGCCTCCTGGCGGGTTTGAGCATTTTGCACGTTGGAACACGAACCGCCGCCGTTCTGGCCGAGCGATTTCCCGATCTCGAAGCCCTGGCCGCCGCCCGTCTGGCGGATTTTGAAGCGGTTCCCGATGTCGGCGAAGTGGTCGGCCAATCCATTTACAATTTTCTCCATCACGGCCCGGGGCTTGAATTGCTCCGGGAATTGGCCGAACTGGGCATTGCGGTACGCCGGGATGTCACCGGAACCGCGGCAACGACGTCCGGCCCACTTTCGGGAAAAACCATTGTCGTCACCGGCGAACTGAAAAAGTACACGCGCGGTCAAATCAAGGAGATGATTGAATCGCTGGGCGGAAATGTTTCCGAAAGTGTTGGAAAAAAAACATCCTTTGTGCTCTCCGGCGCGAACCCGGGCGGCAAGCTACATAAGGCCCAAAAGCTCGGGGTGGAGGTGATCGACGAGGCGGAATTTTTCAAACGCGTCGGCCGCGGGTAAGAGCGTGTATGGGAAACCGGCGGCTTCGATATACCTCACACATTCAAGATTGATATGTTTTGTAACCGTGCACGGCCTTGCGGTCAATCAGAATGCCAAGGGTACACTTAAAAGTTGTGGACGCCGGACTGCGGCCGATCGTCAGGACCACGCCGTCTGCGCCAACCCACGCGCCGGTACATCGGCGCCGAGCAGCATCCCGGTCATCAGCTTGATCTGGGCCGGCGTAAACGTTGCGTTCCACAGACGTTTTATCATCGCTATACGCTCAGGGTCTGCTTCCGGTATGGTTCTTCTTGATTCGAATGGATGTTCTACGAGCGCCTGGCGCAGGGTTGCGCGCAAGGCATCGAAATCCGGTGGGTGCCGGCCCGCTCCCCACGGGTTGGTCACGATCCGACTCAGTTCCCCATCCACGTTGTCGGCCACTTGGAGCACATGGGGGGGAACGTCGATGTCCCCGCCGTTGAGCAGGGCCGCCCACTGGAACTTTATCTGGCGCCGGACCTGGCGAACCTGGGATCGCAGGTTGAGCGCTTGTTGTTGAACCATCACGTCGGCGAACGTGCCGGCGCCTTGAACCGTCAGCGCGATCGCTGTGCGAATGCAATGCGCGTGCGCTATGTGCACATTCGCCACCCGGCGCTGTGCGTCCCAACTCCACCCGTCGCCGCCTTCGTATTGGTCCAACTCCGCCAGCATCTTGCCACCCAGCATCACTGCCCGTGGCTTGAGTATGCCATGCAGACACACCACGTAGCGGCGGGCCGCGAGCTGACCCTCAAACCGGCCCCTGGTTGGTCCAATGACAAGCTGATAGCATTCCGGCTCGGACGTGGGACCGAACGTTATAAGAGTCCAAGCGAATTCGCCGCCGTGGTATCCCAGCGACAGGCCGTCATCCTCATAGAGATCGAACTGGGCCCCCGCACCGGCGTATATGTCCAGCGTCAACGGATCGAGCGGCTTTTGATCGCTGTAGTCCATTTTCGGCGCCAGCGGCAGGATCGATCCCGAACGCACGAACAACGGCATCCGCTCCAAAGGACACTCGTGGGTGATCGTCCGTCCACCTTCGTAGATGTCACCGGTGAAATAGTCGAACCACTTGCTGCCAGCCGGCAGGAACACTTCCTTCAGAGCCGGCTGGTTGGCCGGTGAACTGGAAAAAACCGCGCCGTCGCCAGCCGGTGTGGCCGGCTTGTCGTCCGCGGGTTTGGTGACCGGCGCCACCAGCAATTCCCGGCCGAACATATACTGGTGATTGTACGAGTAAGATGGCTCCTGGTCGGGATAATCCAGATACATGCCGCGTACCAGCGGCATCCCCGTTTCATGGGCTATTCGGCCATACGTATAAATATACGGAATCAAGGCGTAGCGCAGCGAGACGAATTTCCGGTAGGCTTCGACGCCAGCGGGACCGTACTCCCATGGCTCGCGCTGGCCCCAAAAGCCATGGAACCACATGATTGGGCTTAGAGCACTAAACTGCACCCACCGCTGGTAAAGATCCTGCGGTAGACGCACGTTAAAGACGCCGCCGCAGAGATTGTTGATATATGCCACAAGCATGTTGCCGGCCTGTTGTGCGGCGGGCACGATCACATCCAAACAGTCCCACACGCCGGGCAGATCGCCGGTGAAGTAGGCGCCGTAACGGTGTGATCCCCAGGCGCCGAGCCGGCAGAAGATGAAGGTTCTCTTCCCGGTGATACGCTCCTGACCATCGTATTCCACCTCCCGGGTCCACTCCATGGGGTCCAAGCCTTCCATTTCCGCCCCGGCACAGCCATCCTGCCACCAGAAGGCCATTGCGTCATCCAGCGCGGGCTTGTGCATGATGTCCATGAACAGCCCGGCATATTTCTTGCTGGCCAAGTTGTGGCTGATCTCCTTGGTATCCGCAGGCAGCCCGAGATCCTTGCGAATCTCCTCGAAATGACTCTCGCTGACAGGTGTAATCGCCCCGTAATGTTCGTTGACCGTAACCTTAACGCCGTGTTGGCGCATCCAATGAAAAAAGGCGCGGGGGTGGGGTAACTGCTCTCGGTCCCAGTCATAACCCGACCATATACATTTCGCGCTGGAATCCGAATCAAGGACTACCATGTCCAACGGCAGGGAATCTTCCCGAAAGTGCGAGACGATCATCTTCCATTCGTGGGATGAGTACCCGGCACGCGAACCAAACCATACCCCCAGCACATAACGCGGAACCATGGGGATCGGACCGATCAACTGTGAGAACTCGCCAAGCATATGGGCGTAATCGTGGCCATAGACGAAAAAGTACCAGTCCTGACCATCCTTTCCGGAGCGGGGCTTGACCCATTTTGTCTCCCGGTCGCGCAGCGCAGTCCGGCTGTCATCGAGGAGGAAGTAACCGTTGGCGGTAAGTGGACCCGGAGTGGTCACGGGCGTTACCTGATGGCTCATATCGCCCGGCACGCCCAGGAGGTTCTTATCGTCCTTATCGCCCGGCTGCCAGTGTTGAGAGCCTTTGCCATGCCAGGTGATCCGCAGGTTCCCCGCCTTGAAGGGACCGGCGCCGAGCTTATAACGCAGAGTCATTTTATCGGTCTTGATGCTCAACCAGCCGTCGGTCTCCCCGGTTGTGAATCGGGCCGCCGGCCAGTTCCGCTTGATCACCGCTATGCTCGCTGCGTCAACAAAGTGCGACGTGGGAGAATATTCCATCCGAATCAGCGTGGGAGTCAGAACCTCAAAGCGCACGTTTTCGCGTACGACCGGCTTGCCGCCGGCCGCCGCACCATCGGCAACCTCGTTCGCACGCAGCGGCGCGATTGCCGACGCGGCTGACAACACGACCATCTGCTCCAGGAATTCTCGCCGATTCATGATCTGCTCTTTTATTCAATGTCCTTCAAACGCGGGTGATTCAGTTGCGGCTCGCTCTGTTCCATCGTCTTTCCCTTGGTCTTCCGGCGGCGTGCAATAGAAGATAACCGTTCACGGCCTTTCGGCCAATCAGACCCCCGACACAATCTCCCGACGAACCCGACTGAGGGTGTGAAAAGAGAAGCTCTGTGCGCGATGAGATTAGGTCTCTGGCCACCAGGCGGCAGAGTCTGATGGCAAATCAGTTCGAGCGGCGTCGGTCAAGAGCCGGGATGGTGAACGTCGAACACTATCTTTTATAAACGCAAAATTAAACCTCCCGCCGGGGGGTTTGACGCCCGATGGGCGGGTCAACTAGCATAGGACGCGTGCAGGCGGTAACCAGAGGAACTACCGAGAAAGCTTCAGAAAATGACCGGCGAAACGATGAACCATCACCAGAACTCCCAAAGCATGGAGCCTGCTTCCCATGCGAAAAATGCGCCGGAAAGCCATGCGGCGCCGCCGCCGGCGCCGGCCGACGATGCCGGCCAACAAGAGCC
>JAJZKY010000110.1 GCA_021803885.1 Planctomycetota bacterium | reverse complement strand
CCCAAAACGCCACAGCGCATGGCAGCGTCATTTCGTCCATCGAAGCCTCCATGTCCGCCATGGTCGCCGAGATCAACAAAGTGAGCGGGACGACGTACCACAGCGCCGAGTCGGTCTTCTCCAAGGTCGAGTCGTGGATGAGGTCCGAAGGCCGCTTTGTGGAAGAGGAAATCAGCGCCGCCATGACGAAAATCCGGAGCCTCTTCTGACATGGGCACTTTTTTCAAACAGCTTGTGACCGAGAAAGACAATCAGACGGCGTGCCCGATTCGTGTCGGAGGGTTTCTCGCTCTCCTGGTGTTGTTGTGGTATGCCTCGATGGGGATTGTGCACAAGACGGGGGACAATTTTCAGGACACGTGCAAGGGGTTTGCGTGGTTTCTGGGAGCGTGGGCGGCGGCCATCGGAGGCAAGTCGAGACTCGGCGGCGACGCGGGAGGCAACAATGGGCCTTAGTCTGGTGATGGACGTGGCGAAGAAAGGCGGTCCGTATGTGGCGATTGCGGTCCTCGTCGGACTTCTCTACATGGAGCATTTGAAGATTCTGGCCTGCGACGCCGAACGGGCTTCTCTGTCGTTGGCCAACAAGCAGTTTCAGGCGATGGTGAGCGACCAGAACAAGAAGATTATGGTCTATCACGACACAACGGAGAAGATCAAGGCTCGCATGCAGGTGCTTCAGGCCCGCATCGACACGCAGGACCGCAAGACGCACACGAAGATTCTGCGGATTGTCGAGAACGCTCCCAAGGGAACGTGCGAGCAGGCGATTCAGTGGGCCGTGAAGGAGAGCAACGGGCTATGAAAATCTGGGGCGTGGTTCTCGTGTTGTTGGGACTGACGGGATGCACCCGCACCGTGTATGTGGCGCAGAAGGTGGACGTGCCCATTATGGTGCATTGCAAGGCGCCGGAAATGCCGCCGTTCGTGAGCTACGTGGTCCATGACCCTCAAGCCTCTCCGGGACAGGTGGTGAGCGGTCTTGTGGCAACGCTGTGGGAAGCGGAGAAGCAGAACGACCAGCTTCGGGAAATCATCCAAATCTGTACGGGAGGGAAGTGAGATGGCACTGACACCGAAGGCACGAAAGAAATTGCCGAAGAAAGACTTTGCGGGTCCGGGGCGCTCCTTCCCGGTCGAGGACAAGGCGCATGCCCGTGCGGCCATGATGGATGCTGGCATTTCCGAGAAGAAGGGGAATATCACCGCTGCCCAGAAGAAGAAGATCGACGCAAAAGCCAAAAAGGTGCTCGATAAAGGCAAGAAGGGGAAGAAATGAAAAGCACAGGGATGCAACAGGCGTGGTTGAAATTCATGTTTCAGGGAGTGGCGCCCACGCTGCCGACTTCCCCGCTTTCCTTTGCGCTGGTGGTTGCGGCGTACGGGTCGTGGACCGCTTCGACCGCTGTCGCCACCACGGGCGAGCTGGTCTCTCCCACAACCCCGAATGGCCACTTTTACGAGCTGACCACGGCGGGTACGACGGGGACCACCGAGCCGGTGTGGCCGACGGCTCCCGGAGCGACCGTGACGGACGGAACAGCGGTCTGGACGGAAGCGTCCTCTCTTCGTGTGGCCGGGACGTTGCCCGAAGTGAGCGGGGGAGGGTATGCCCGAGCGACGTTGGCCGTCAGCTCGACAAACTTCCCGCTGGCCTCCTACACCGGTTCGACCTATCTTGGCCAGAAAGTGGACAACGGAGCGGTGGTGTCGTACGGGTCCGGTTCCACGACCGGAAATTGGGGTCTCATTGTGGGCGTCATGGTGTTCGACAGCTCAGCCACGCCGGTGTTCCTTGGGTCCGGAGTGTTCGGAACAGCGGTGCAAGTCAATTCGGGCGACCCCTTCCCGCAATTCCCCATCGCTGCCATGAACTTCATTGAGAAGTAAGGGGGCGCCATGAATTACGGGTGCTTTACCACCCTGGTGGGGAAAACGGCGTTCATCACCACGGTGTTCGCATCGACAGGAGCGCTCCCCTCCAATGCGACGCCGTTGACGCAAGCGCAGTATCTGGCTATCGGGAATCAGCCGGGATGGTCGCTTGTGAACGGCGTTCCCACGGCGCCTCCGGCCAACTACAACCTGATTCCGATGCAACAGGCCAAGATTCAGGCGTTGCGGAATGCTCTGGACGCCGCTCTCGTCGCTCCCTACACCTACACGACGGTGGGAGGGGTGACGGGCACGTTTCCGATGGACAGCGATTCCCAGCGCAATTATTCCCGGGCCTATACGACGTATGTGACGGGAGGCTTGGCCGTCCCCGTCGGGTTCTTCTTCTGGGACGTGAACGGGAACATGGTGCTGTTTACGCTTCAGGATATCAAGAATTTTTATGTGACGGCGTTTGCACGGGAGCAAGCCTTATATCCGACGTTTCAGAACCTGTACGAGCAGGTGATGGCGGCGACGAGCGTGAGTGCGATTCAGGCGATCAACTGGCCGACGACATAGGGAGGCGGGATGGGACTCAGTTTGATTGCAAGCGGAACCTACCTGCCCACAGCCTTGACGACGCAGGACACGCTCTTTACCGACACGACGGTCGGCCTCAAGCAATTTATTATCAGTCAGCGCAACCTTCCCGCCGGGAGTCCTCTGAATCTCAGTTTCCAAACACTTATCCTTTCGTCGAGTAGCTACGACGAGTACGACAATGACACCCTGGAAGTGTCGGTGGCCATTCCGGCCGCTCCGGCGCTCGGCTATGCTCCGGTGAAAATTTATTCGTGGGAGGGGTCGTTGTACGGCTTGCAGATTATCGCCCAGATTTTGTCCGGGAGTCTTCCGACGACGGGCTTGACGTGGGCGCTCTACGGGGTGAGCTAAGGAGGAAAGAGGGCCATGCTCCGAAGACTTTCTAATCCTCAACTCATTGGAACTCCACTTTCCGGCGCCTCCTACGGTACGCTTGTGGCTCCGAGCGGGACGGCGGGAACCTATGGAGCATGGACGCTTCTGGGGACCACCGGAGGCCCGATCAACTGGGTTGCCATCTCCATGTTTTACCCCACGGGCGGCAGCGACATTTATGGCGATATCGGCATTGGTTCTTCTTCCACCTCCGTGACGACCATTGTGCAGGCTATCCGCTTCAATTCGATCATCACCCTCCCCGTCCAAGGACCTCTTTTTATTCCTCCCAATACGCAAGTGTGGGCACGGATTAATCAGGTCAGTAACGTCGGGTCCGATGCGACCATCAGCCTCATGGGATGGTGGAAAGACGGGGCGCCCATTGTTCCTGTCTGGTATGTGTGCGGAATGACGTACGGAAGCACCACGGGCGGACCCACCTTGACGGCCGGAACATCCGGGTTTGGAACTCCCGTGCAATATTCCACGCCAGCGGTAAATCTGAAGCGCCTGTGGATTGCCCCTTTGAATATGACCTATACTGCCCAATTTTCTATACAGACTTCCATTGGACCATCGGGAAGCCAGCAAATTGTGTTTCAGCAAAATATTTACAGTATTACCAGCTACACCATTTTTAATTTCGATATGCTGGAATTGAATATTGAGGCGGGAACTCCGGTGTGGCTGGCGTCCGCTTCAGCCTCGGTGCCGTGTCATGTGCTGGCTGCGGCGGCGTGAGACGTTAAGGATAAAGGACCGTAGCCCATGAACTCCATCGCCGCTCTCTACATCTTGCTCTCGGGAGGAAGCGGACCGGCTTCTCTCGATGTGACGGCGGAAGGGGAGACGAACACCGTCGTCGCCCTGCTTCCCCAATTCTCCTTTACGGAAGAGGCGGGGTCGGAGGCGACGATCACGACGTTCGGCCCCATCCTGACGTTTTACACGAAGGCGGAGGGAGGTCAGGACGCCGTTGTCAACCTGCAAGGCCAGCTCTCCTTCACGTCGCATGCCGGAAGCGCCACCACAGCCGGGCTTCAACCCCAATTCGGCGTCACGGGGGAGGAAGGCTCGGAGACGGTTCTTGCTCTGCAAGGTCAGCTCTCCTTCACGTCGGAAGGAGAGAGCGACGCAACAATCACGGCTTTCGGCCCCGTGATCTCTTTAGGGGTGACGGCGGAAGGAGGACAGGACTCCATCGTGGAGCTGCTTCCCCAGATGGCCTTCTCGGCCCACGCCGGAAGCGACATGGTGGTGAGCATGACGGGCCTCTCGAACAAGCCGAGCGCTCTGGCGACGCTCAAAGTGAACAAGGGTCCTCGCACACTGTCTCC
Source organism: Planctomycetota bacterium (assembly GCA_021803885.1). The sequence continues at coordinate 6,114 of JAJZKY010000110.1, read as the reverse complement.
TTGGCTCACCAACTCCATCTGGTCGAATATCGTGTCCGAGACGGACGAGAAGCAAGGTCTCATGCGAGCGACCAGCACGGGCGTGAACGCCAGCGGCACCGTCGCTCCCCTCGCATGGACGCCGACGTTCGACCCCGCCGGGTTCCTGGTGCCGAATCCGCAGACGGGGACGTTCCTCTATTTCTTTCCTTCCGTCGCAGGATATTATAAAGTAACAGTGAAAGGAGTGACGGTCGGAAGCGCCTCCGGGAACGCCGCCTCGGTCCATTTCGTGTTCAACGGTGTGGCGACGCTGATGGATGCGAACGTCGCCTCCGGAACGAATCAGAGCGTGACAGCGGAAGACATTTTTTATTTCGACGGAGTGGAAGATCGCCTATGGATATCAGTGGAGTCGGGGAACGCCACAATCGCATGGACCCAGACGCTTCTTGTCTATCCTCTGGCTCTGGGAACGGCGTAAAGGTTCTGTACGACGCCTCTCCGTCGGAGATACGCCGGGCCGATTACATCTACGAGGTGTGGCCGCTTCTTCGGACGGAGCAGGGCGACACGTTCTGGTGCGACGAGGACCGGTGGGGCGACCGGACGAACCCGAACACGTCGTGGTGGGCGGTGCGGACGCACGACGAAGTGACGCTCGGGTTCTTCTCCCTGACGCCGCAAGGGGACGTGATCGACTTCGGGACGCTCATGGCCCCCGGATACACGGCGAGAACCACCTTTGCGTGCGGTGAGCTGGCCCACGACTTTCTGTTTAGCGTGCTCCAACCCGAGGAAGTCTGGCACCGCGTCGGAAGCTACAACCGGAAGTCCGCCCTGATGCTCGGTCTGTTCGGGGCCCGACGCTCCCATGTGTTGCGGAAGGTGACGTGGGGAGGAAAAGAGTGGGAGGAATGGCTGTACGTGATTGACTGGAATGACTGGAAAAAGAGAAGGGGACTCTGATGGGCGGACCTGCTCCTGCGGCACCCAACGCCACAACAAGCCAATACGTTCTTCCCAAGCAAGCCTCGACCGCCAATAATTACCTGAACAGCCTCAACACGTTCGAGGCCAACAACCCCTATTACGCCAACACGGGGAACGCCAAGAATATCCTGACCGGGACGCTGAACAATCCGACGTACACCAACATGATGAGCGGAGTCTCGACGGCGGGAAACATGGGAACAGGCGCCGGAGCGGACTCCTACAACGCCATGAACAGCCTCTACGGGGTCGCACCCGCGGCCGTGGGAGCGGCGGCGCAGGATTACAGCGCGGCGTCCCCGTATTTCAACACGTCCAACCTGATGCTGAACGAAGTCGGCGCGTTGCCCGGAGCTGACACGGCGCTCTATAACACCATGAACAACGAGAACAACAACCAGGTCAACGCGAGCCTTGCGGCGCGGGGCCTGAACGCCTCCGGGGTCGGAGCGGGAGTCTCGGCGCAGGAGCAACAGCTCTTCAACGAGAACTGGCAGAACTATCTGGTCGGGTTGCAGAATACGGGGATCGGTGCCGCTTCGACCGCGGCCGATACGGGAAGTGGTCTCAATGCAGCCGGGAACAACGCGCTCACCTCCTATGGCACGCTGTTGCAGGGAGGGTCCGGACTCGGGAACAATGCGTTCAACCAGACCATGCAGGGTGCCACGGCGCCGTATAATGCGTATCTGGCCAACCTCTCCACCCAACAGCAAGCGCTCGACAATTACGCCGGGTTCGTGAATGCGGGGAACAACCAGACCCAGATGGCGATGAACGACGCGCTGAATTATCTGGGACTGGGCCAGACCTCGAACAATAACATGACGAATGCCCAGCTCGGGACATATAACGCGCAACTCAACCAATACAACGCGAACCTCTCCAACACGCTAGGCACGTTCGGCATGATCACGTCGGGACTCGGGACGGGCATGGGACTCGCCCAGAATATCGCCGGGATGGCGTCTCTCGGGAGTGGGGCTGGGGCCTCGGGGAGCGGCATCCCATCCTACACCTCGATGGGACCGACCTCGGGCGGAACACCTCTTTATTAAGGAGTAACGATGAGCGGGATGCCCAGCGCGGACTTCTGGCTGAACCTCGGGAAGTACCGGCAAGAACAGAAAATGCTTCAGGACCAGCAGAACGCCGGTGCCGACATGCTTCAGATGCTGGCACGTGGAAATGGCACGCAGGCGCCTCCGGTCGCTGCCGTTCCCCAAGCCCGACCTCTTCCGGCGGCGTTGCCCACGAGCCAGCCTGTTCCCGCTCCCACGATGCCGTCCATTCCGAACCGTTCTCCGGGTGTGCCTCCCGTTCCGACGAACGCGTTGCCGGCGGCGATGAACCTGAGTGCGCCACAACCCCCTCCCATGGCGCCATCGGTTCCGACGCCAGCGCCTGCCAACGGGTTGCCGGGGATGGAACTCTTGAACTCGCCCATCGTGCGTGCCCAGATGCAGATTGAGTCCAACCCGATGCTTCACCTCACCCAGATGGCCAAGATGTTCTACGCTCGGCATGGCGGCAATCCTCCCGTCGGAGAGCAGGCGGCCTTCATGTCGAACCTGATGAACCTCTTTCAGCACAGTCCCCGCACGAAAGGCATCATTGCCTCCCTTCTTCCCTCTATTCTGGCCAACCAGCGACAAGTGTATAAAGACCAGCAGGCGAACCAGCGGACTCTTTACACCCAACAGCAAATGAACGACCGAACGACCGCGACGAACAAGAGCCGGGAGAAGATCGGAGCGGGGCACGACGCGGCCAAGGTGCAAGCGGCCAAGCTCCAGCAAACGCAGAAAAACTCGTTGAACGAGATTCGGTCCATGAAGTCGCTTCTGCCCACGATTCAGGACGAAATCCAGCAACAGCTTTTGATCAAGAACGACTTTACGCGGCCCCCTGCCGAACAGGCCAAAGCGACCGAAAAAATTCAGAAGCTGTTGAATCTGAAAGAGGATGTCAACAACAAGATTACGGCGCTCTATTCGACGCTGGGGCCGGGTTATGCCCCTCAGTGACGCCGACCTCTACCAGCGTTTCAAGGACTTGACGGGGAAAGATGCGTCCGCCATCCAAAAACGCGCCGAGAACGTCGGGAAGGACATTCAGGACTTTCAGGACCGTCTGAACTTTATCAAGCAGGAGACAGGGCCGTACGATCATCCCGCTGGTCCTCCCACCGCTCCACCCGAAAGCATTCCGACGGGATTTGCGAAAGGCTTGGCTACCGGCGCGTCGGACAGCCTCAAAGCGCTCCGTCGTCTGACGGGACTCCATACGCAGCTCGAAAAGACCCTGTCGGACTACGGACAGGTCAACCTCAAAAACTCGCCGAGCTATTGGCCTCGTGTCGCCGGGCAACTGATCGGAGAATTACCGGCGTATGCTCCGTCGGCCGCGTTGACAGCGGTGCCCGGAGCGGAGCCTATAGGTCTGGCCGGATTAGCGACCACGGGCGCCGCGATGAGTCCGGACCATCCGATTGCTGGAGCGGTGGGTGCTATGGTGCCCGGGGTCATTTCCAAGGTTCCGGCCAAGTCGCTTGTGCAGACTCTGGGGAAGATGGGCGCGGGAGCCGCCGTGCAGGGAGGGGCCACAGCCGCGTCGGGAGGCGATTCGAGGGATGTCGGCGTCTCGGCTGCGCTCGGCGCTCTTGTCGGAAAAGGCGTCAAACAGCCCAAGCGCGTCGTGGACACGTCCACGGAATCCGCTCCGACTCCGGCCCAGACTCCACCGCCTGTTCCAACTCCTATTTCTCCTGTTCCGAAGCCCCCAGGTCCCGCTCTTTCCGCCGAGCCGGTACGCAGTTTGCCACAGGGAAGCGGCAGCAAAGCATGGGTGCGCTTTCAGAACAGGCTCAAGGCCATCACGTCGGACTCGACCGGGCAGCCTCCCGTCGAAGCACCCGGGACCGTTCCTATTCCCCTTGGGGAGGCGTCTCGTCCGGCTCCAGTGGAACCCCCTCCCCCTCCGTCCGAGCCTGTTACACCGCCCGTTTCCGCCGCTCCACCCGAACCGCTTGCGGCGTCCTCTTCGGCTCCGGCCCCCCCTCCGTCTTCCCCGCTTGGTGAGATCGTGCAGAAGGTGGCCAAAACGACGCCGAAACGGACCGAGCCGACCCTTTCGGACAAGTCGCTCGCTTCCCTTGAAAAGAAGCTCAAAGCGCTCGGCGTCCATCTGACCAACGAGGAAGGAACCTTCGGGGACGTTCCCACGCAGAACGCCGACTATCGGAAGATCGCCGGGGAAGTGAACCGGGACAACAAGAACTATCCTCGCCTGAAACGGGACGACTTTACCGGCACGTCCTCTCCGGGTTTTCACGAAGCGCTCCAGAACGTCGGAGAATCGTACCGGGGAGCCGAAGGGTCCATCCGGCCGGAACCCAAAAACGCCCAATACTCTCTTCAAACCTTGCGCCGCTTGATTCCCGACACCAAACCTTACAAGATACTCAAAGACCAGCCGGACGAGGCGTTGATCGCCCACGCCGTGAAGTATGCCAACCAGACACGGGACCTGCGGCATCGGGCCTACGACGCGTTTGAGAAAGCCGTTCCCGGGTCGGAATGGAAAGCCCATCCGACGCGGTATGTGTTCAATATCAAGCACAAGTCTTATGACATGGGAGACGTGGAAAAGGTGTGCGAATGAAGTGCGGTGTGATTCCAAAAGAATACCGGGCCTTATACCGCCGTCTGGTGAAGAAGGGTCTGGCCAAGACCGTCGGACGGGTGCAGGGAAGCGTCAACGCCTTGGAGAAACCCGCTCCGGCCAACGTCGCTCCGGCCATTCTGAAATACAAGGAACACCTGGACCAGAACGTCGCCTCTGTCCGGTTCGCCGAAGCCCAGCTCGAACATCCCTCCACGCAGGCGCAGGGGGAGGCGCACGCCCACGAGCTTTATCAGAAAGCGGTCAAGAACTACGTGGCCAAGCGGTGGGAGTTTGAGCACAAATTGCCGGACATCCCGGAAGCGGTGCAGGCTCATCCGGCCCTTCCTCCTTCCCATTTCTACAAAGTCCCCGACTTCATGGAGAACCCCGAGTCCCCGATGGACGCATTGAAAGCGACGGACCGGATGAACCGCGACGCGGCCAAAGCGCAGTTTCTGTCGGAAGGCCAGCAGAACGGCGAGATCGGTTCGCGCGGCCCGGATTCCCCGTTCGTGAACCCCGAACACCCCTACCAGTCCTTATCCCTCCATCCGGATCATCTTTTTGGGGTGCATCCGTCGGTGAAGCCCATCTACGATCAAATCCTCTCCTATCACGACGGGGCGCCGGGCAAACTGCAAACGATTCAGCGGTCCATTATTTCGACGATCATGTGGAATCCCGCTTTCCACGCCGTCAATATCGGAGGTCGCTTTATTCCCCAGCTCTTTCGCGCGAAAGGTCTGAAGCGGATAGGTCCGGCGTTCCAGAAGGCTCTGTCCGACCTGAACTCGCCCCAGAAAATGGGAGAGTATGCCAAGGACGGGTTCACGCCGTACTTCCCCCACGGGTTCGAGGCCAACGACTTCGCCGACCGGATTTTCAAGCGCCTGCAATCGAAAACCGAAGGGAACCTTCCCCGCATGGCGGAGTTTTTCTCCAAATGGCCGAAGGTCCTCTCCACGGCCGTCAACACCATGGGACTGACCTATCGGCATTTACTGTATGACCAGTTTATCGACGAAGGCTTCACGCACGAAGAAGCCAGCGTCAAGGCGGCCCATGCGGCGACCGACTTAGCAGGGACCATGGGACGCGATATGTTCAAGGAAGGCGCGTCGAAAATGGGGGACTTTGCGCTCTTCTCCCTTCGCTACACCTCGACCACATTCAACCTTGGCATCAAAGCGCTGCGGGACGACAACGTGCTCCGCAAGAAACTCGAAATGCGCGGCGTTCCTCCGGACCGTATGGGGAAGATTCTCCTGTCGCAGAAACGGGCCTATCGCATGGCGCTCCTGCGGGACTACATGACGAACATGGCGATGGTGTGCGGCCTGAATTATCTCATGACCGCCTACAACCATCTTCCCGACAAGGACGGCAAGAAGGGAGGCCATTTCCCATGGCAGAATCCGGGAGCCAAATGGACCGAAGCCCTCATGCCAACCCGCATCGACTGGAAGCTCGACAACG
>JAJZKY010000109.1 GCA_021803885.1 Planctomycetota bacterium | reverse complement strand
TATTTGAATATCGCTACCGCGTTGTCAAAAACGAAAGCGTGGCGATATCACCAACCAGCCATGCGGAAATCATTCGCGCCTGGAGCATCATCATTCGACGGTAACTTAAGCGATATTCAAATACCGGATGTGTCACTTCTGTATCCATCCGCCGGCCCCATGCTCCGAAAAAAGCTCCACGCCCCGCGTCGGTTAGCGAACAGCCCGCCGCGGTTTGTATGAAATGGCCCTCCGTCAATTCGTCGCGATTAAACGCGGAAATCGCGATCGAATCCGCAATCAATGGCCGGAAAGGCTCCATAAGATCCAGCGCCAAGGCCGGCTTGCCCGGGCGGGGCTTATGAAACGCGCCAATCATCGGCTCCAATCCCGCCAGTCGCAATGCGGAAACGCATTCATGCACCAGCATGGTATATCCCCAGGAAAGTACGGCATTAATCGGATCAGGCGGTGGACGCCGCTGCCGTCCATTGGCTTGGAACAATTCGGAAAATGGGGGTGAAAATAACGCGCCGAAGTTGGCGAAATAAATGGCCGCCGCCTGCCCCTCCAGGCCCAGCATGCTTTCAGCACTGGTGGATGTCCCCACCCGCTGGGCCAATGTTCGCAAATCATCCGAAGCGCGTGGATCAAGGTCTTTACGATTGCGCATAAGAATGGTCCGTTGATTGCTTATTTTGGCCGCCACCAAAGCGCGCGATAATTCCAGCGCGGCGGCACGATCGGTAAATTTTTGCACTTGGGCCTGCCGGATTAGCGCGCTAACCGGATTCATCGGATCGGTCATGGTAATCAGCCGGCCCGCCGCGGATAAAAATGCTACGGGAATATTCTGGTCGGCCAATGCGCACAATGCCTGAGTGGAAACTTGCACTCCGCCGAGGACACCCAGGGATTCCAAATTAGCCAGCGGAATTTCCCGTGCCAGTTTGCCGCCCTTGTCCGTCACGCGCAGCGACATGCCGCGCACGCCGATATGCACGCCTTCTCGCTGGGCCACAAGGTGAATGGCGTCATCCCGCGGTGGCCAGAGCTTCCTCGGGCTGATGGCATTGGCGCGTTCAAAATTAACTTCATCGGGAAGACAGAACGGTTGCAGTGAGCAGCGCGGGCATTTGGCATCATTGACCAGGGGTGCGGGCCGCGGACCATCGGCGCAGGCGCGGGCCGCTTGCAGGGTGGCCAACGCCTCATGGCGTAAATCATCGATGACAGGCAGTTCTATGCGGCGGCGTTCGGCGGCGTAATAAAGTGTCACGTTTGGCACTTGATAGCCCGCCTCTTCCAATAAAATGGCATGTAAGCCTGCTTGCACGCGATCCGTTGGCCACGGCGCGGCCGGCGGTGGAACCGAATTGGAAGCGGATTCTCCGGGATCATCCGGCGGCGGCGGAGCGGATATATATTGCGGGCGGCCTTTGCGGTATTCAACCGGGACAGCCACACTACCGTTGATTTCAGCAATATCCAAAGTGGCTGTCAGCCCCAGTTTTTGGCTGGTCAACGCCAAGCTGCGCACGGATTTTGGCTTATCGGGATCAGGTGGTAGGTCGTCGCCATCGGCATCGGTTCCGCGGCCATTGTTGGCGGCGCTAGTTTTATCCACGCGCTTATGCACCGCTTTACCTTTTTCGGTATCGGCGCTGGGGTAATAGACCCCTTCCACTTCCATGAGATAAAACAAGCGCGGACAATAGGCGTATTCCGCAACGTGACGCGCCGGCCATAAATATTCGTCCATGTTTCAGTCTCCAGAGGACAAATGGTGCGGCCAAAACAAAACGATCATGCCCCTTGTAAAACAATCACCACGAGCCGCTCCGTGGGCTATTTGACTGCGTCATAATGCGTATCCATATCAAGAATAGAACATGTATAAGGATAATAGCAAATATTTTGTCATTATGGGACGGCAGGGGCCGATAATGTGTTGGCGAATTGGGATTTGGAAATTGAAGTCGGAAGCCGCACCAATGCGAAAAAGGTGGCCGCGTATGTTTACGTCGGCGGGCGGATGCGTGGCGGGATCAGCCGCGTGCGACATAAATGTCGGCGCTAAGACAGGGTATGATTGCGGTGTTATGATGTTGTGCACGAATAGACCGTCCACGGTAAAAATGAAGGGAGAATCAATGTTGCCAGATGACAAACCCATTATCGCGTGGCATTTTATTTTTTGCACATACGGATTTTGGTTGCCCAATGACCCGCGGGGTTCATGGTCGCGGTTTGTCCGATCACCCGATATTTTTGCGGCGGGCGGGCCGGCGACCGGGGGCGGCAATATCCGCCGATCAGTTGCGGGGGCCGGTCATAATGTCGCCGCACGATTACTCGCCAAACAGGCGCTGTATCATCCGCCGGTGCGTTTGACCGGATTGCAGGCGCTGGCGGCGGTGCGCGGAATAGAGGCCGCGGTTCGGGAAAAGCAACATGTTGTGCGGGCGCTGGCGATCATGCCGGATCATGTACATATAGTAATGAATGTCCATCATTTGCCGACGAATCATGTGATCTGGCACCTGAAAGCCCGGGCCACGCAATCCATGAGCGCGGCCGGCATTCATCCACTGGCCGCGTTGGCCGACCCTGCCGGCCGCATGCCCTCGCCCTGGGCGAGAAACCATTGGTGTGTGTTTTTGCATTCCACGGAGCTCGACCAGGTTATTCGATATGTGGAAAACAATCCGATCAAGGCCGGTTTGAAAGCGCAGCGATGGAAGTTCGTTACGCCCAGCCGTTAGCGCCGGCATTTATGCCGCTGGTAATTGCTTCTCATTGCCGGTCAACCGCAGCACAAACCCCCAACCCACAATGCCGCCCGGCACCAATGATGATGGGGCCGGGGAGGGGGTTTGGGAATGTCAGACGGGCGTGAACCAAAGTGAATCTGTCCAGATGGTCCGGCCGGAAGTAACCGATATGACGGCCCTGGCGGTCATGTTTATATGCGGGCAGGCAGTGCGGGAAATTAGGCACGGCACTCCATGTGAATTCACAGGGCTGTTCAATGCCGCTTTGTCGTAATGCGGTTTCCAGCAACTTTGTAGTTTTGGCTGGCCTATGGTCGTCATGGCCGGGAAGAATGATGGGAGTAACCGTTGCCCAAACGTTAGATTGCTTGATGTATTGCGCACTTACACCGTCGCCGCGCAAGTGGTGGAGGATCGGGGCGATGCCGCCCCCCTCGCGTTTCAAAGTGTGGCCATCAAGTTGTGCAGCAACATGCGCGAGGTTGGCATCTTCTCCGAAAGGCGCGACGATCATCACGCGGCGAATATTGCAATCGGCGTGTTCGTGTCCGATGGAAGGCAGTGGTATATATGAAAATTGTTTATGATCGTCGTTGCCATTGCGGTGCCCGGCGACGAAAGTTTCAATCCATTTCGCGGGGTCGGGAACACCGGGCGGATACGCCTCCATTGCCTTAATTGCGGCGTGCCGCACCATGCCGGCGATGTGAATTAATTTAGCCTGCGGTTCCGGCGAAAAGTCACCTTCCGCGTCGCAGAGGCTAAATAATTCATAGGGCCTTCCAAGTGGCCGTTCGGAACTGGTATAAAGAACGGTATCAAAAGCCATTGGCTTTCGCACCGATCTGAGAATACCGTCATTTCCGATGCGTTCGAGCGCGGACTGATGGGCGTGAAGCAGGTCGCTAAGCGATTGATCGCGCGGAACGCGAAGCATGCCCTCATCGCGGAAGGTGCCGGCCTTGGGCAGCCAGCGAATTCCATTGATGGTGCCAATTTGTTCTTCCGTAATGGAGCGGGCGTCGGCGAACGCCATATCAATGCCCAAGCCGAGGCAGATTAGAGATCGCGCCGCATCCATGATGCCGTCGATTTCCCCGGCGGCATCATATTCCCAGAGGTAGTGAACCACCGGATCATCAAGCATGATCGTGGGACGGAAGGTTTTCCCGGTCAGGCGATCCTGTCGGTCGGGTTTCTTATCGCCATCATTGTTGGGGACATATCGGGTGATGATTTGGCCGGGTGTTGAAGGCGGCGTGATAATGATCGGCGGAGCCTGCAATTCCAGCCAGCGAAGTGGTTGAGCCAGTTTATCAAGCTTACCAGCGCGTGCGGCACCGGCCACCAGCGCCTGAAACAGCCGGTAGGGCGATGGCGGCCACTCCGGCGGCCCGTCGCGGCCAAGAAGGCCGTGGTAACGGTCGTCCAGCCAGTGGACGGTGATGTGGAGGAATTTGGTCAAGAGGTTGCCTCGACAGTAGAACTGGTGCCTTCAGGAGGAACGCTACCGACGTCGGTGATTGTCTTTTCCTTCTTTGCCTTCTTTGCCTTCTTAGCATTCTTATCCGCGTCAAGCCAATCCTTCAGCGTTTTAGAGTCAAAAATAATTGGCGCTGAGTAGTCTTGTGCTACGCCAAACTGTTTTGCGGCAATCTGCACGAAGCCGAGCACATTTGCGGGGTCGAGCTTGCAGTTGGTGCGTTGGCCGCTGCGTGTGACGAGCTGAGAGGAAGATGGCTTTTCCGGGTTCAGCGTCAGCAGGCAACCCTGCCGCAAATTCAGATCCGGTTCGGCGGCCATTGCGGTGAGACACAACCCGAGGATGTAACGTTGCAGCTTCGGTGTCTCTTCGGACGTAGTGCCGCGCAGGCAACGTAAAGAGGCTAGATTTAGGGAGGCGTCGCGGACGATTTCACCGTTGACCTGTACCCCTCCTATCACATGCACTGAAGGCACATCGGCTAAGCCAACCTCGGAGGGTTTTTCTGCAAGACCATCGGGCAGAAGTCCCTCGCGTTCGTAGTTGATGGCGGGAGTGTACTGGGCCGAGCGTCTGAGTTGAACCACGTTTCTGGCCCGAATAATCGAATTGATAAGTCGTGGAATCTTGATCTGGCTGTCACGCGAATCCCACGCGCCGAAGACCAGCGATGTTGGCGCGAGCCTTGCGAGAGTGACCGCATTACCTTTTTGAAAATCTGCGAGTGCACCTTTAATGGTAGGCCCAAGTTGTGTGCCACGGAATGCGGCATCGGCAATGCGATGGCCGATCTCCAACAGGTTGCGAATCAATTCATCTTTGAATTTAATTTGAATCTGGGGAACCAGCGTTTTGTATTTGTCGGAAGCAAACATCGGCTCCAGGCGGTTCGCTTGGGATGGGATGCTGTCAAGCACGCATACGGAGGCGGCCCCGTCACCATCGATGTTGTAAACTGGAGGGTCCCCCTTTTTCTGCGACGGGTTTGCGTAGCTGGGCGGGAAAATTATATCGTCCGGTTGAGTTGCCGGTACAAGGTATTGCCGGATTACCAGTGCCACCGGCCCGTCCTCCTTCAGCCAACTGTCATATTTTTCTATTTCTACTTCAGGCATGTGATCTCCTTTCGCGCGTAGCGCGGGTAAACATAGATACGTATTCGCCCCCACGCGAGGGCCTTGCAAATCGGAAGTATTCACAGGATGGTAGCTGCAAAGCGCCACAGGCTACGCCTTGCGCCGGTATGAGCGGCAAGTGTCGGGGCCATGCCGCGTATACAAATGACCGCAGGGGCCCTGATTCGTCAGCGCGGGGACGAAACCGCTGTATTCCGACCAATGCCAGTGTCTCCACAACCGGAAATTCCCGAACGGACATCTGTTGTTCATCGGCGGAAAAGCCCACATCCAAACCGGTGCCCGACCGGCGGGAATCAAAGTAAAACGGAGAAATCGTCTTTTTCTTGGTCTTTCCTTCTTTGATATCGAACACGGTTGCGGAAAACTTAAATGGTGTGTCGGCATCCTCTGCCGCAATATTTGCTATTGTTTCCGCCATTAATTTGAAGATTTGCGGTCCTGACTGTCGGCCAGCCCACGTCTTCAGGCGTGTTCCGCCAGTTGCCTCGTCACGCCACCAGTCAAGCAGAATGGATGCATTGCCGAGGCCGAGTCTGACTGCCGAAGCATTATCATCCTGATCCAGTGGTTCGATGGTCGCGGTGGCAAGAGCCTTGAGTATCTCCGATAGATTGCAGTTGACAACATCAGAGAAAATCGCAAACGTTGTACCTGGTGTGAACCACCCCTCCGCCCCCGGCCAGAGGCGGTCGGCCAGTTCCAGCAATCCGCAGCAGGCGAAGAATTGGCCGGGGTTGGTCAGGTCAACGGGGATGGTGATGTTTGGCTTTGGATTACTCACTTATTTTTTCCCCCATCGTTTTCCGCCGAGGCCAGCGCATCGGCGCAACGCAGTAAATTTTCCAGCCATGCTAACCGCCAATGGCCATATTTGCGCTGCAGGCGCGCAAAACGACGCATCGCTTCGGTGGCTATTTCAGGCGATTTTGCGCGGGCCTTCGGATCAAAGCCGCCTTTGGGAAAGTGTGGCCGTGCGCGGCCATGGTGCGTGGCGATCAGGTGTGCCGCAAGGTCGAATATTTCTGGGTCAAGATTTTCGCCATGGCCGTCGCTAAACTCGCGCAGGGAACCGAACTCATGGCGATAATTGCCTGCAATGAAGCGCATGCGTCCGCCGGACTTCGCCAGTGGATCCTCCATGCTGCCGCCGACGGCTCTTTGCCATATTATGCGATTCTTGCCTTTGTCGTGCCATGTGGCCGCCAATTCGAGTGCTTCTCGCATTTCTTTCGATAAATTAAGTCGTACCGCAATCGCCTTCGCGTGGTCCTCAACAGCCGCAACATGTTCGGCAAGAGACTGTTGCCGCGTGCCATATTCCAGTCGCAGCCGCTTGGGCACCATGCTGATAAGCTGGCGCACGGAATCGTCAGAGGATGGCAGTTCCAGCACGAACTCGGAATAATCATCAGAATCCTTCGGTTTTTCGCCGCAAAGCGCTTCCACTGATTCGCCCACTTTGATCTGCCGATACCGGCGGTCGGTTTCTGGTAGTTGTTCGTCGGCCACATCAGGGGCCTTCGCGGCCTTAGCGAGTATTTCGTTGCTGAAACCCGGATCCTGCTTTGGTGCCGCTGAATCCAGCAAGCCGCGTCCGCGTTCAATGCCGCCGAAAGACGCGGGGAGAATGATGTCAGCGTTGAGAATATCCCGTACTTGCTTCTTTTCAAGGCGTTGCATTAATTCTTGGATCTCGATGATCCGCAGGCCACCTTGATCGATCACGCATGGGCGGGCGGCAATATCGGGTGGGGCCTTTTTGTCGACGGATTTCCACCGCTTCAGCATCCACTCGCTTGCCTTATAGGATGGTACCGTAAGCGTTTCATGCGGCAGCACGCGGTGGGCATCAAACCATTCCTCAATATCATCAATGTTCAGATCACCGAATCCAGGCACATCCAGTTCCGCCCGCCAGGCGATGGTGGTTTCCGGAAGGTCAACGGAAATGCCGCGCAGCCAATCGGCCACCGGCGGCCGGCCCGGCATGGGTTCCGCGATGGTGGTCATGGACCAGGCATCAAGGAGAATATCCGTCACTTCAACGATTTTAGGTTTAGGCGTCAGCGCGTCGTCAGGTTTTGCCAGATCGGCAAATGCTTTCGGACTGGCGTCCAGTGAGCCACTGGGAAGTTTTGGAAGTTGCTTAAGGATTTCAAGTGTTTTGGTTGAGGCGGTGTCATAGGTGTGTGCAGGGGCACTTTCCTGTTCATTTTCTGCCGTACTCTTTTTCTTTCCGTCTTTTGGCTTACCGGGGAAAAGGTGCACCTCCGCGGCACCGTTGCCGCGGCGATTCACACGCCCCAGCCGCTGAATCATGGAATCCAGCGGTGCGGCATCGCAGACCATATGATCGGCGTTAAGGTCAAAACCTACTTCGCCGGCGCTGGTAGAAATAAGAATAGCGGGGCCGTCGTCAGGCTTGTTTTCCGGGTGCAAAAACCGTTGCATTGTCTTCCGCTCGTGTTGAGGATTGTTCACTGGCGGCATTAGCAATTCGTCACGTTCTAATCCCCGCATCGTGCCTGTTAGCACGGCGCTATTCTCGAGGCATTTTTTGATCTCATTCGCAATTTTTGTTGCATCCTCCGGCGAACGCACGAAAACTACCACACGTGAACTATTTTTCGCCATGTCAATTGCCTTCTTCGCCATTTCAGAATTGAACTTCCCTTTTTCACCCGGAGGATGGATTTGCAATCGTTTTGCTGCATTGTACCGTTGGCGGATTGTTTCATCACTGAAATCATCCGTATGGGCATCGACATCTCCTTCCAGCCGGAATGCGACATCTTCCACCTTCGCAGCCGTTGCGGACATGCAGACCACTTTCATCGGACTTCCACACAGTTGGCCGTCCCGTCTCTTCTGAAATTCGCAAATCGCCACCAATAATTTTTCAAACGGTCGCGATAGATGTGCCTCATCCAAGATAAGCAGTGAATCCTGCCCCAACAGTCCGGCGTCCAGCGGGCGCTTTCTATAGGAGCTGCGATAACCGCTGAAAAGCAAGCGACTGCCGATCATATCCACCGTACCAATGATGATCGCAGGCTTGGATGGGTCGCGAACCCAATCGCGATTATCGGCAAACTGGCCACGGAGGGTGCTGATGGTGGGAGCGGCAAGGCCAGCCTTTGCGGCACTATCCATAATGTTGTTGGCAAGCGTCGTTGCCTGATCCACTACAGTGCGCCGATCAACAACGTAGACCAACCGCGTCGGCAGCCGCAACGGATCGTCTTGGGTGCGTTGCGAACGAACAATAAACCAAATGGCCATGACGTTCGTCTTGCCCATTCCGGTGGGGAGGTCGATCACCGGCTTGATTTCACCAGCCAACCACTCTTCATAAAGCCGACACTGCCACCGCAACGGTTCATACCCCGTAAGCGCCTCAAACATCTTCCCGAAATCCGTCATCGGTTAATCCTGACTTTATTTTCTTTGCGTCGGTGTTGGCATTAGGCGCTGCATGGTACACCTTGGCAAACGGGGTTCCTTGGCGTGGAGGTTATTCATTGTTGGCGTACTTTTTTTCCAGCCATTTAATTTTGCATTGCCATACCTTTCTGCCTTGCACGACTAAGTATAGCGGTATTACGTGCGATATGTCAAGTATATAAAAAGTTCCTGTAAATAACCTCCAAATATAATTAACATTTGAATTATGTGCGTTGAGGTGCTATTATTCTTTTATGAGCTAAGTTAATTCATTGGCTCAAATTCCGCAGACAGGATGCGGGACGGCTGCGGGCCGGGGTGGAGTTTCACTCGCCAACGTTGAGGTGTTTCATTGATGGTTACAACGACCTCACCAGTGCGGTCCGCGAAGGTGACTGGCTTGTCAAAAAAAAGCCGGTCATGTCCGATTTGTGCAACTGGAACACTTTCCCCGGAGATCAGCAATTCGATGCGAACGGCTGCCGAGAAAGCACCCGAAGAATAAGCTGGAGCGTCGCCTGTGCGAGGGTTCAACATGGAATCGACTCCGAAAAATGCGGATGAGCGCGCCTGGGCTTACGCATCCGTGCGAGGTCTCAAAATCCGCGACGCATTAGGCCGCGGACTGCATGGATGCGTTCTTTCCAGCAGCGGTCGAACCGCGATCAAGGCACACAACACCGATACATCATACACCCGGGAACTGGCTTGTTACAACCGGCTGCGTGAGCGGAATATTACCGAGATTTGCGGTCACCATGTTCCGCAATACATTGGTTGTGATGATACGTTGTGGGTCATTGAGATGACCATTGTCACCCCGCCGTTTTTGTTGGATTTCGCCGGCGCTTATCTGGATTGGCCGCCGGAATTTTCACCGGAGGCAATGGAATATTGGCACAATGAAAAGCAGGAACAGTTCGGCACACGCTGGAAGGAGGTGCAAAATATTTTGGCCATGCTCAGTGAGCAGGCTGAAATATATATGCTGGATGTAAATCCAGGCAATATTATGTTCCAAGTTGAACGTTAAAATGATCGCCCATGTTCCGTTTCGGCATGCCGAAGCGGCCCCATTGAAGCATTATCTTGGGCGGTTATTCCATGCTCGCAAGGGCATTTTCCACGGCGGCTGCGATTTTTCGCAGCCGCCGTGGCCCCATTGAAAGGAAACCCCATCCTTACCGATGGCGTTGGCCGCCGACTCCTTGCATCTGGGCATCTGGCCGGTTTAAGGCCAATCAACCCGTAATTATGGCCGGAACAGGGCATTAGGAAGGAAACAGCGTGCGGCGTTGGTGATCGGTCTGAGAATACACAGCCAAAATAGCGAAGGTGATCCGCATAAGTGAAAAAGTGGTGCCGCAGGGTGCGGCATAGCGCTTGGCGGGGATGGTGCGGGCGGGTATGATTTCGTGGCGGCAAGGCTGTAGGTTTATGACGTGCGAGCCTGTGAATAATGACTGCCGGAAGAGCCGCTCGCGTGGTATTCTGGTGT
>JAJZKY010000108.1 GCA_021803885.1 Planctomycetota bacterium | reverse complement strand
CAGGAAAAATATAATCCACCTTATTGGGGGCAAGGTAACAAACTTGTGACATGCCACACGGCAATACGGCTATACTCCGCTGAAATAGATGCGGACGGTTTGGGAAATCTTAAGGATGCAACGAACAGTAAAATCCGACATTAGTACGGCTGTTGCTTCAACCAGGATCGATACATGGTTTTCCAGGTTTGTAGTAGGCGTCGTGTGCCTCGCCGCCTCCATGTTTTATCCCCATCAGGCCATGGCTGCCAATCGTCGTATAGCATCTCCCCCGGCGTCAGTATATTTTTCCTGGGGCCGAACGGTGCTGCGCAATACGCTGACGGTATTTCAAAGGCCAAAGATGATTTATCTCTCTGAAAAGGCGGTGCTGTCGCTAAAGACTAAAAGTTACTGTGCCGGAAAGCATCCCGCCATCGCCTGGTCCCAATCCATGGAACTATTAATGCTCGCGGAGGCGACACAATATCATGCGGCCTACGCCGGGATATTGCATAAGTTTGTCGGAACACTGAAACCATACTGGCGGGTGGGCCATGGCATCGGCGGGTTTGATGTCCTGCCCGGCAAGGGGCCGCTGGATCGATATTATGATGACAACGGCTGGATGACATGGGGATTTTTACGCGCCTATGCCGCAACAGACAAACGGCAATACCTGGCCATCGCCCGGCGTGATTTCAAGTTCATATTAAGTGGAGAATCCTCCGCGCTCGGCGGCGGCATATTCTGGCATGAACAGGCAAAAAAATCCAAAAATACCTGCTCCAATGGTCCGGCCATCATTGATGCCCTGAAACTCTACCGCATAACCCGACAACCCGCATATCTCCATATGGCACGCAGTCTCTACGTGTGGGTCAACGCCCATCTATTGGATCACAAAGATTATCTTTATTTTGATCACATTGCGCTAAATGGAAAAATCGGCCGCACCCAATGGACCTACAACGCCGGCACGATGCTGATTGCCAACTGCCTGTTCTATCGCATCACCCATCAGCAGAAGTATTGGCGAAGAGCTGATCGAATCGCCGCCGCCGCTCAACGGCGATGGATCAATCCCGTCAACGGTTCAATCCGTGGGCCGGGCGTGTTTGCATGGGTGCTCCTGGACGGCTATATCCAGTTGTACAAAATCGACCATGATAAAAAGTGGATTCGTCTGGTACGGCGCGCCTTGACTTACGCGCATCGCCATTGCCGGAATCCACAGGATTTTTACGGGCGAACGTGGAATGGTTTGCCGCCGGGAGGGACTTCCATTAAACTCATTAACCAAGCCTGTATAGGCGGCAGTTATTTTCTTCTGGCCCATACGCTTACCAA
The DNA here is from genome assembly GCA_021803885.1 of Planctomycetota bacterium. Next base: position 9,006 of record JAJZKY010000108.1, on the reverse strand, counting down.
TTAGGAGCCGGCAATGAAAAGACGTGAGTTTTTAACCTCTGCGGCGATAGCCGCCACAAGCATATATACAACGTCATCTGTGGCCCGATCGGCACCGGCATATCAGTCGCGCCGCCCGCCGGTGGCGCAGCGCCGTTTTGTATCCGCCGCCGTGGAACAACTAATCCATGATATATCCGCCAAAATTGCCGATCCGGAACTGGCGTGGATGTTTCAGAATTGTTTTCCCAATCCACTGGATACCACGGTGGAATTCAGTATGGCCGGCGGCAAACCGGATACCTTTGTGATCACCGGCGATATTCCGGCCATGTGGCTGCGCGATTCGATGTATCAGATGTGGCCCTATCTACCCCTGGCGCGGCATGATGCGCATCTGCGAACTATGATCCAGGGGGTTATTCACCGCATGGCTGATTGCGTGCTGATTTCACCCTATGCGGAAGCGTTTCTTAAAACAGTAACCCAGACTTCCCCATGGCGCAGCGACCATACACACATGGCTCCGGGAGTGTGGGAACATAAATGGGAAGTCGATTCTCCGTGTGCGGTGATCCGCCTGTCGCATGGTTACTGGCAGGCCACCGGCGATACGACTCCCTTTGATGCCAGGTGGCACAAGGCGATGGAGCGGATTGTGGAAACTTTTCATATACAACAACGCTTCAATGGCCCCGGTCCTTATCGTTTTCAGCGGGCGGCCTGGAACAGTACCGATACGTTACCCCGCGGGGGCATTGGTTTTCCCGCGTTGCCCAATGGCTTAATTTATACCATGTTCCGGCCGTCGGATGACGCCGTTATTTATCCCTTACATATACCGGATAATCTTTTGGCGGCGGTATCTTTGAATCAGTTGGCCAGCCTGTACCGGGCGTTGGGAACTCAGACCGCACGGATTAACGACTGTTCACAATTTGCGGCCACACTGCATCATGCCGCCGCGGAGTACGGAATCAGATCTCATACACGACTGGGGCGGGTGTACGCTTATGAGGTCGATGGTTTTGGCAATGCGGTATTCATGGATGATGCCAACTGGCCAAGTATACTTTCGCTGCCCTGGCTTGGCGTATGTTCTCAAAATGACCCGATTTACCAGGCCTCCAGGAACCTGGTATGGGGGCCGCATAATCCCTATTTTTATAAAGGCCAATTTGAAGGCATCGGCAGTATCCACACTCCCGATGAAAATGTGTGGCCAATGAGTTTGATTATGTATGGTCTGACGGCGGCCACGGGGGAAGAAGCTGCCTGGGCTTTGCGACAATTAAAACTCAGCAGTTCGGGGACCGGCTTTATTCATGAATCATTCGATAAAAACGATCCCCAAAAATTTACACGTTCCTGGTTCGCCATGGCCAATGCCATGTTTGGAGAATTGGTTGTACAGACGGCCAAACGGTATCCGCACGTGCTGCAACAGCGGTTATAGAATCAATCATGCGCGCGGCATAATAAATTGGGTAATCGTTTACGTCTGCGAATATGCCGCCTCTGAGACTGCGGCCGAGGAGGGCGAGCACCGCCATGCGGGCAAGGTATAGGCGCAGTGTCTCACCGCGTATCAGAAATTTGAGATTTAAAATTTGAGCATGGTTACCAGTTACCGCAAAGCGTTGCGGTGTTCAGGTGGTGATATTTCTCCACCATGCCAACATAATAGCCGTTTTACACATAATGCGGTGAACGGTTACCCAATATATTTTCCCATGGTGGCGGTAGCGGTATGTTACCGCTCTTCGGCGTCGTCGCGCCAGTGATAGCTTTCGCTCTGGCTCCAGGTTGTGAAAATACGATTGAAGATTTCCACATCCGCAGTGGTGAGCTGTTGATTGCGGCGCTGCAGGACGATGCGGGCAATTTCCAGAGATTTTTCATATTCCAGGTGCGTAATGCCCGCATCGGTTACCCAGGCGAAACTGGGAATGAATTTCGGGGGACGGCTGGTAAGAATATGACTGGCAAACCCGACCACAGAGCCGGTGCTGAGCATCGTGCCAATACCAAGTTTGGCATGATCGCCGATAACCGCTCCCATGAACTGCAGGCCGGTGATGCGTTCTTTTCCGCCGATCGGCACGCGCACAATACCGTAGGTGTTTTTTAAGTTGCTGGTAATGGTACCCGCACCGATATTCACCCAGGCGCCAACAAAGGTCTGTCCCATAAAACCCTCATGCTGCTTGTTGGCATATTCCTGGAAGGTGCTGCCGATAATTTCGCCGCCGATGCGGCATCCGGGACCAAAGGCGCAATTTTCGCGGATATCCGCGCCAGTGCGGATCACACATTCCGGGCCGATATAAACTGGTCCGGTAATCACACTGTTCGCGTGAATGATCGAACCACGATCCACAATTATCGGTCCACTGCGCGCATCAAGCACTGTGCCGGGCAGTATCTGCACTTCCGTACTAATGTACATATTTTCCGGGTTCAACAGATGCGCGCCAGGCATGGGTTCACTTAAATGGGCGGCGCCCCGACGTTGAAAATCGTCCAGCAGCATATCCTGCTGGTGGGTCAAAAGATTCCAGGGATAGCGAATCATTATCGCATCTATAAGGCCGGCATTAATGGTGGTAATCAATTTTTCCAGCACCCGGGACCGCACGATACGCTTGAGGTCCAGTTCCGCCAGTTTGGCCGGAGACAAATGCACCCATGTAAAATCTTCTCCGGTCATACCGGCGGTGTCCACCGGTGGATATTCAAAGGGCTGGGTCATTAACCAGCGGGCATTGATAAATACGGCGCTGCGGGCCAGGTCTATTTTGGGATTGACGGGAATCCGTAATACTTCGCGCATTTTGGACTTGATGGTATCGCGCACAATAATACCGCTGGGCGGGCGCGGCAGGTGGCGTAACATACGCTCCAGCAAAGTTTCCGCTCCGCAACGTAATAATGCGGCGGGACGGGTATAAGTCAGTGGATAAAGATCTTCCAACCGAAAATCTTCCAGGATATAAATGGGTGGCTGGGGAGATTGCAAATCCATGGCAAGCCCTGTTATCGAATACCATTCCGGGTCGGATTTCATTGCCGACTCCGGAGCCTATCATCTTATAGTATCGGAAAATAATGATCCATGCGCATAAAAATTCAGCCAACTATATTATTGGGAGTGCGTGACACTTTACGTCCGTGGCTCAAATTGCCATATTCCCCACGCCGCTGCGGGTGGAACCCTGTGTCCGGTATTACACGAGCACCAGGGCCATGGTTGCTCGCCTCAGAGCCATCTCGGCGGTATTCAGGCTTAATTCCCGATTTGCTATTTATTCCACCGTCTGATCATCGGGGACCGGGGTATCGGAGTCGAAATTAGATTTTTTCCGGCCGGTTACGATGGTCGCCAAAACCAGGCCCAGCAGATACAGCAGAACCAGAGGCACAAAAATACTGGAAAAAGTGACAATATCCGGTGTTGGCGCCAGCAGAGCCGATAAGACCGCCAGAATCAGAACCGCATAGCGCCACATTTGTCCGAATTTCCGGGCCGACATAACGCCTATCTGCGCCAGGACCATCATAACCATGGGCAATTCAAAGGCCAGACCGAATACCAGCGCCATGATGGTTACAAAACCCAGATAATCATGCAGCATGGCCAGTGGAGCAAATAGAGAATCGGCAGGCTGGGCGTTGAGCGCCAGAATTCGACCTTCGGCATGAATCAGCAATCGGCCCTGCACGACGTTATACCACAAGGCGATATGATGTTTGGGAAAATGTGTCGGATTGCTGCGCACCATCGGTATAAGGAGAGGCGACACCTGATTACCGGTGGGAAGTTTGGCCCAGCTGTTTACTTCCAATTGTTTTCCGTAGATCATATTTTCAATGGCATTGGGCTGTAAATGCGGCATGGGTACCTGCTGATTAAATGCCAGAAAAAACTTAAGCATGATCGGCAAAACCAGCAGAAAAAAGAACGCGACGCCCAGTATAAACAAAAAGATACTCGGTCCGATATAGCGGTATACCAGAGACCGTTCGCGCCGGTAAAGGCCCGCCGCCACAAAAAGCCAGAATTGATAAATAATCCACGGGCTGGCCAGCAGCAATCCCGCCTTGATGCCCAGCATCAGGTACATGATGACATTGCCGGCCGGTTTATTATACAGCAGAGATTGCGGGTACCCCGAATACCGCAGAGCCAGAAGATAAGGCTGGAACAGAAAATCAATAATATTATTGGCGAACAGCGTGCAAATCACAATGCCGACCGCTGCTCCCAGCAAAGACAGAATCAGCCGTTTGCGCAAATCATCGAGATGATCGCCAAACGACATGGCGGGCATCGACTCCTCTTCCTCCGAAGCCTGTGTTATTCTGGCTAAAAAATGTCGCCATAACGCCATGGTGTTCACATCCGTCCGGTTTTACCGCGTCTTTCCATTCTTAACGGATAACGCATTTTCCACAATTTTTCCATCTCGCAGAGTCACAATTCGATCCGCCTGTGCGGCGATATTGATATCGTGCGTCACCAGCAGAATACTTTGGCCCCCCTGGTGGTGCAATCCCGTCAAAACGTCCAGAATCGTCTGTCCCGTCTTGGGGTCCAGATTTCCCGTTGGTTCATCCGCCAACACCAGGGCCGGCTCGTTAATCAGCGCCCGGGCGATGGCCACGCGCTGCCGCTCCCCACCAGAAAGTTGGGACGGCCGATGGCGCAGGCGATTCCGTAATCCTAATTGTTCCAACAAATCCAAAGCCCGGTGCTTGCAGGGGCGGGCGCGAATTAAAGCTTTATACCAGGGCGCCCGCACCATAGCCGGCAGCATCACATTTTCCAGAACGCTCAATTCCGGCAGTAAATGATACAGTTGAAATACGAACCCGAACGCAACATTGCGTAAGCGGTGGCGAGCGTGGCGGGACATGCGGCTTATATCCTGCCCCCGGAACATGATCGATCCGGCGTCCGCGGATTCCAAGGCCCCGGCAATATGCAACAGCGTACTTTTGCCGGACCCGGATGCGCCTACCAGGGCCACAAATTCCCCCTCATGGATGATCAGTCCCGCCCCGTGAAGCACCTGGACTTCCGTCGGCCCAAGGTGAAAGGTTTTATCAATTTGGCGCAATTCCAGAAGTGGTTTGCGGCTCTGTAAATCGGATTGGATCGCGGGATCATTCATAACGCAGCGCCTCCACCGGATCCTGCCGGGCGGCCAGAATGGCCGGAATCAGCGCCCCCAGCAACCCCGCCAGAACAGCGAAAATGACGATCCATGAGACGGCATGCGGATCAATCTGATCAGGAATTCTGGAAAAAACGTAAATTTTACGGTTCCAGATGGAAATGCCGAATATCCGCCATAATATGTGATCGTGTATCCAATTATCATTACGCACAAACCAGACCCCGGTGAGCAACCCCAGCAGCGCCCCGGCGGAACTGATCAACATGCCGTAGAGAATAAAAATCACGCCCAGTCCTTCTTCGCTGCCGCCGATGGCTTTGATGATGCCTATGTCGCGTGTCTTATCCCTTACCAGCATGTAAAAAATCAGGAAAATGACAATGACCACCACCAGACTCATCAATCCCAGCAGAAACGTGATCATATTTCGCTCGTTATCCACCGCCCGGATATATTGCGCCTGCACCTGATCCCAGGTGCGCACGCGCAGGCCGGCGATTTCCATCTGCGGGTGCAACAATTCCAAGTGATGAACCACACGGGCAATGGCCTGGCGGGCGGCCAGAATACTGCGCTCGCTGGAATCATGCCGCACCAGCACCTGAATTTCGCTGCATCGGGGCGGACGGGTGCCGCCATTAAGCAAATCCTGTCTTTGCATAAACGCCATTTTCTGGGCCGCATGAAAGGGAATGTAGACCGTTTTGGAATCCACCGCGTACACGCGGGTACGGGAATCATCCACAATGACGAACCGTCGGCTCTGCGGTTGCGCCAGCGTCGCTTTAATCGTCACGGGAACTACGGTAATAATCACCGGCGAAAAACGCACCCATGGCGGACGGTGATAATGTCCGAAACGATCGCGCCGATACAACCCCAAATCCACACCGATCACACAGCCGTTCTTCGGTTCATCCGCGGCGATCATGTAACGCTCGGCGGCCTGCGGCGGCGGTTTGAATGTCGGTACCTTCGGTACCAGCGCGGCACGCAGGGCGGCAGCATTGGCGAAGGTGGTATTCGGAAGTTTCTGCACCATGCGCAGGTCACGGTCCGCCCGATTCTCCCTGTAAACCGCCTGCTGGTAATCTTCATGCGTTATGACCTGCCAATGGCGGCGGATCGATGCCAACCATGCCGTCGGGGGAATGGGTTTAAGATGTGCAAACGCCTGCTGCCTGGCATTTTCCACTTTGGCCGCCGCCAGTAAACGCTGTCGGGCATACGCCAGTAAATTTGCACGGGTGGTCGGAAAGCCGACCCCTCGTAAATCCTGCACTGCCTGCATCGGAGCTTGGTATTGCCAGAACAGGCTGCTTCCGAAGGAACTGACCCTGGATTCACTGGCCGCTTCCACACCCATGACCTCTACCCCGGTATTCACCTGGTTTTCAGGAAGATTAAATAGTCCGTAAGCACTGATTACCGGCGTACTGGCTTTTACCTGCGGAAGCAGCGCCAATTGTTGTTGAATCTGCCGGTAATACGGAAAACCCGCCATGGAATCGCTTTGGATAACCACATCCCCCATCAGGGATCGGCCCGCATCCCGCACCCGATTGACGAAGCCCGTCATAATGCTGTTGACGATAATGAGCATCATCACACATAACCACACCGCCAGCACGGGAAACAGGACAATTCCCTTGCGTGTGAGATAACGGAAACAAAGAAAGAATTTATACATCAGTATTTCAGGAAAGTAACCGCGGATACCGGTCGCGGATTCAATATCCACATCCTTATTATTCAGGCGCCCGGTGACGGCTCCGGCGTGTCCGTCGCGTCAACGCTCCGCGACTTGAGCAACGGAAACAGTACCACATCGCGAATGCTGGTTTGGCTGGTCAGCAGCATTACCAGCCGGTCAATTCCGATGCCCAGCCCGCCCGCCGGCGGCATGCCGTGGCACAAGGCGGTAATGAAATCATGATCCATGCGGGCCATGGAATCCTCAGCCTTCAACCCGGCGAGCTGGGCTGAAAATGTTTCATACTGTATCAGGGGGTCATTAAGTTCGGTATAGGCATTGGCCAATTCCATGCCCGCAACGTAAAGCTCAAACCGCTCGGCCAGATGAGACTTCCCGGTTTTGCGTTTCGTCAACGGGCACAAGCCGGCGGGGTAATCATATACAAACACCGGATGCGTGCGGTCCTGGAGCGTTGGTTCGGCCAGGCGTTCAAATAACTGGCCCACCAGCACATCATGGTCCATCTTGACCGCATCCGGAAGGCCATGCTGCGCCGCGATCTGCCGCACCGCATGGTCATCGGTCATGTCCGCACCCACATGCCGGGTAAACAGTTCCCCATAACTGATACGTTCAAATGGCGCTGTAAAATCAATAAGCCGGTCCCCAAAAGGTAATTTGATCCGCGCGTCCGGCGCGGCGGGCTTATGGAGTGCGGCATACCGGGCCGCGGCCAGAGAGGCCAACAAGGTTTCCGTAAGTTCCATCATCCCGGCCAGATCGCTGTAAGCCTGATACAATTCCAGCATGGTGAATTCAGGATTATGGCGCGTATCCAGGCCTTCATTGCGAAAATTCCGGTTGATTTCATACACGCGTTCCATTCCCCCGACCAGCAGCCGTTTAAGAAACAACTCCGGGCTGATACGCATATATAAGTCAATATCCAAGGCATTATGATGGGTAATAAAAGGCCGCGCTGCGGCGCCACCGGGAATCGCCTGCATCATCGGCGTTTCCACTTCGACAAATTGCCGCGCCGCCAGAAATTCACGGATGGATTGTATGATTCTTGAACGCGCCAGGAATATATCCAGCGATTCCGTATTGGCCGCTAAATCCAGATACCGCCGGCGATAACGCAATTCCGTATCCGCCAAACCATGAAATTTTTCCGGCGGCGGCAGCAGTGCTTTGCTCACCAGACCGATATGATCCGCCCAAATGGTAATTTCACCGGTTTTGGTATGGCCTACTTTGCCGGAAAACCAAGCAAGGTCACCCAATTCCAGGAGTTTAGCCTGTTCCCATGCGACCGAAAGAAATTGCCTCGCCAGGCCGATTTGAATCGACCCCGTCCAGTCGCTGATGGTAATGAAAATGAGTTTGCCGATATCCCGTAACAGCGTAATTCGGCCCGCGACTTTGGCCTCCGGTCCACCGTCATGCGGCGTTTCCGAGGTATGCAATGTACGCGCCGTCGCGGTGGAAATAAGGCCATCCACACGTGATCCAAACGGATCGACCCCCATGGCCCGCCATTTCTCCAGCCGCGTAAGCCGAAACTTGAACTCTGGATTCTCTGATTGCAGCATATTTCCTCGCCGAATTCCAACCAAGCCCATTATTGTATCCGTCAATTGAATCTATGCCACAATCCGTTGGCTTCTTCGCAGCGGAGGGGCATTTTTATGCTACACATTTCCCTAAAAATCCACACCATTTGGAATCTGTGGCCTCTATCCCATGATCGTAGCCGTTCACGAAAGAACGCCTGGACAGGCTGGAAGTCTGCTTTGGGGTACATCGGAACCACTACAACTTTAGCTCGTCGGCATGGCCGTGAACTGGTATGAAATTTAAGAAAAGCTATCGGCCACCACGGTAGCAGTACCTGAACCGGTGCCACTGCTTATACTGGCTGCTGGTTTGACGATACTGTTGTTGGTTCGTCGGCGCGAAGCCTGAAATGCGGCATGGCCATTCGCGCCAGTGGCCTGACCGATGGCCCAGTGTTGTAAAGAAATAGAAATGTCACCCTATTAACCGATTTAGGTAACCGTTCACGGGTAAAATAGAAAAATCAGCCGGGATATGCTGCTTTTCATCGCGAATACTGCCACCACAGATAACACGAATGAAATGGATAGA
>JAJZKY010000107.1 GCA_021803885.1 Planctomycetota bacterium | reverse complement strand
TCTGTTATGCGAAGTTCTCGTGCCGTCTGCAGTGCGGTCACTGACAGCGCAGAAAAGAGTAAAATCAGCAGCATTAATCCCCAGCGGGCGCCATTGCGCCTTCCCGACGCCGTGATTTTTCGTCTCGCCTCCATGGCCGCCTCCGTGGCAATGGATGTCTGACATACGGCCCAACAGCACCGCGTGCCAACAACATCCGACCTCCGATTCTAGGTTCATCAGCCATGGCAAGGAGATTAAATCGTCGATTCTGGGGATTTTGGTTCAATATCCGCCGCCGATAATTGAACATCCAATAACTGAAGGCCGCTCTGATGCGCTGATACCCTCTGAGCCGCCGGAAATCTACTGTCCGGGTAATGCGGCATGCTGGCGATGTTCGGTGAGCTCCATAAGCAGGGCGTGGGTGCCGGGCTGAGGAGATTCGCCCGTCGGTTGCCGCTGCGTCCAGACGCCCGTCGGGCCCAGGTCCCAGGCCTGCCGCTGATCGGCCAGCATGATGTGCAGGATTTCCTCGATGCGATGCGCCAGAGCGGGTGTCTCCACCGGGACAGCCGCCTCAACACGATGAGAGAGATTACGACTCATCCAATCAGCGGACCCCATAAACACCTCAGGTTTGCCGCCATTTTGAAACCAGAACATGCGTGAATGCTCAAGGAACCGGCCGATAATGCTGCATACACGTATTCGATCACTGAGGCCGGGAACACCCGGTTTGAGACAGCAAAAACCGCGCACGATGAGGTCAATTTCCACGCCGGCCTGACTGGCGCGATAGAGGGCATCAATAATTTCCACATCCTCAAGGGCGTTCATCTTGGCGATAATTCGCGCCGGCCGCCCCTGAGCGGCATGCTGAATTTCACGATCGATGCGATCAAGGAATCGCTTGCGCATGTTGACGGGTGCGACGAGCAGTTTGCGATAATCACTTTTTAATGATCTGCCCGTCAGATAGGCGAAGAGATCGACAATATCGGCGCAAATGTCCTCACGACAGGTGAAAAGGCCCAGATCGGTATAAAGCTGTGCCGTGCGGCTGTTATAATTTCCTGTGGAAATATGGGCATAGGATCGCATGCCATCATCTTCCTGCCGCACAATCAGGGCGATTTTGGTGTGGGTTTTCAGGCCGAGCATCCCGTAAACGACATGCACGCCGGCACTTTCAAGGGCCTGGGCCCACTGGATATTACTTTCTTCATCAAACCGGGCTTTGAGTTCCACGAGGGCCGCCACCTGTTTCCCGGATTCCGCCGCCCGGGCCAGGGCCGCCACAAAGGGCGAATCGCCACTGGTGCGGTAAAGTGTCATTTTGATGGCCAGCACCTTGGGATCGTCAACGGCCGAGAGAATAAATCGTTCAACAGAACTGCTGAACCCTTCGTACGGGTGGTGCACGAGGACATCACCCTGCCGGATGATGGCAAAAATATTAGCGTCCAGATCGGCAAGCGGGGGCGTGCAGACCGGCTTCCATGGCGGAAGTTTAAGGTCCGGGCGCTGGACTGCCGCCATCTGCATCAGATCGGATACCCCCAGAGGATCCGGGACTTCGAAAAGTTCCTGCCCGGTAACTTCCAGGCCGTCGAGGATGTACTGACGCATCTCGGCCGACATGTTGGCGGAAATTTCGACGCGAACGGTCTCGGCAAACCGACGGGCGCGCAACTGCTCCTGCACCTCTTCCAGCAGGTCTTCGGCGTCGTCCGCATCCTGGGCGACGATGGCATTACGCGTCACACGAAAACGGCACGTTTCATGAATACGCATCCCCGGAAACAGCAGCCCCAGTTGACTCTCGATCAGACTTTCCAGCGGGATGAAGATCGTTTCCCCGTTGTTGCTGATCTGGTACCAACGGGAGAAAAGTCGCGGTACTTTTACGCGGGCAAACAGCGGATCAACCTGTCCCGGCTGGGATAGCAGCACCCCGACCGAGAGACTCAGATTGCTGATGAACGGAAACGGATGCCCCGGATCGACGGCCAGCGGCGTCAGGACGGGGTAGACATACTGACGGAAATATTCGGCTGCTTTTTGCTGATGGGCGGGTGAGAGTTCATTCGCGTCCTGAATCAAAATGCCGTGGTGACGCAGCGCCGGCTTGATCTGCGTCTTCCAAATCTGGTCTTGGAGTTCGAGCAATTCCGCCACACGATGCCGAATAAGTTCATACTGTCTGCGGTGGGTCAGGCCGTCAATCCCAACCTCCGTTGGCCGTAGTTGAGCCTGATGTTTGAGACCGGCCATCCGCTTCATGAAAAATTCATCATTGTTACTGGCGAAGATCGCGAGGAATTTAAGGCGTTCGAGCAGGGGATTGCGGCCATCCATCGCTTCATGCAGCACACGGTAGTTAAAATCAAGCCAGCTCAGATCGCGATTAAAAAAGCGGGCTGTGGGCTCCGGCGGGGCAACGGGTGCTTTCTGACCGACGGAAGGTATTTCAAGCTTGGTCATGATTCCCCGCACCCTGTCGATATCAACTGAACAATCAATTCCACGGGCAATTCCACGAACGGCTTCCCCCCGCTGCGGACCATTGAAACCCGACAAGCCCGGACCCAGGCCGTCCTGTAAATCCTGGAATCCATCCGGACGTAAAACCCGCGCATGCTCCACATACACCGTTAGGCTAACACGAATTTATCCGCTTTGTCCAATCCGTTTGTTAATGCTTGGTTTACGGCGGGCCCATCTTCGCAGGCGCCTTTACTCAAAAGGGAGACGCACCTACAGTACCAGTTTCGCCTGTGAACCCGGTCCCGAGCCAAGGGAGCGATTTCGCCGGCGTGCCAGGCGATGGATAGAATCGCTGCGGCGACAGATAGAAGGAGATATTGTGACTCAAACCGCGCCGCTGATGCGCGTCGACCGATTCGATAACGGCCTGACGCTGGTAATGGAGCAGATGGCTGATGTCCAATCCGCATCCATGGTTTTGGCGATCATGGGAGGCGCTTCCCAAGACCCGGAACATGGGGTGGGGAGCGGCAATGTGCTTTCGGATTGGATATTAAGGGGTGCAGGCGAGCGCGACAGCCGTGCATTGACCGCTGCGCTGGATTCACTGGGCGTGCAGCGAAGTTGCGGCGTTGATACCGTTTTCTTGAGATTTTCCGCCGGGATGTTGGCTAAAAACCTTCCGGCCGTGCTGCCGCTGGTGGCGGATATTTTTCAAAATGCCCAACTCCCCGAGGCAGGCTTTTCGGCATGCCGCGATTTGGCGCTTGGGCAGATCGCCGCCATCGACGACGAACCAAGCCAGAAACTCAACATCCTGCTCCGACAGCAACACCTCCCGCCCCCGCTCGGCCGCCCTACCCTCGGCGTCAAAGAACACGTGGCCGCGCTGACTGCAGCCGATTTGCGCCTTGATTATCGAAGGCGATTTACACCGGACGGGGCGATTCTGTCCATCGCCGGGCGAATTGAATTTGACCAGATGCATGATCTTGTGAACCGCTGTTTCGGCTCATGGACCGGAGCGCGGGCACTACCGGCGGCGCCGGGTCAGGCGCCGGGAGGCAGCCGACACGTGCATCAGGAAACGAATCAGGTTCAGATCGGTCTCGCGTTTGAAAGCACGCCCGAACGGGAACCCGAAAGCATCCTGGCGATGCTGGCCGTTAACGTCTTGAGCGGTGGGATGGGATCGCGGTTGTTTTCGGAGATACGCGAGAAACAGGGTCTGTGCTACGCCGTTCATGCGGGGTACCAGAGCCTGCGCACGCTGGGGATGATTTTCGGTTACGCCGGAACCGTGCCGGATCGGGCGCAGCGAACACTGGATTCATTTGTTCAGGAACTCAAAAAACTTCGCGCCGGAATCACGGCCGATGAATTGGAACGGGCCCGCATCGGTATGAAAAGTCGTGTGGTGATGAACGGCGAAAGCACCGGCGCCCGAGCCGCCGCCCTGCTGCACGACATGTACCATCTGGGGCGGCCCCGCTCGCTGGACGAACTGCGGCGCCGGATTGAATCGCCCACGCTTACGGACGTGAATGACTATCTGGCCGCACATCCGGTGGAACGGATGACTCTGGTGACCATCGGGCCGGGCGAACTGACACCCCCCGTATGAAGCCGGCGGGAAAGACCGAGGAACGAAGAATCATCAGCGGATAGGTAACCGCGTCCGCGTATCTGGAGAAATAAAAACGTGAGTACGTTCAAGCACACCAAACTCAATAATCAGCTCGATATCATTGCTGAAGTCATGCCAACAGCCCGAACCGCCGCCATTGGATTTATGGTGAAAACCGGCTCCCGCGATGAAGAGCCGCAGGTATCCGGGGTTTCCCATTTTCTGGAACACATGATGTTCAAGGGGACGGAGCGTCGATCGGCCGCCGATATTAATCGTGAATTCGATTCGCTTGGTGCCCGTAACAACGCCTTTACCAGCAACGAGGTGACCTGTTATTGGGCGCAGGTGCTGCCGGAGTATCTCCCGGCGGCGCTGGACATTCTGGCCGACATGATGCGTCCTGCTCTGCGGGAAGATGATTTCAATATGGAGAAAAATGTTATTCTGGAGGAGATATCGCTTTATCTGGATAAGCCGGGGCATGTCCTGTATGAACGGATCATGGAGGACCATTTCGGATCCCATCCGATGGCCCAGTCGATCCTCGGATCAAAAGAATCCATAACCGCGCTCTCGCAGCAGCAGATGCGCGACTATTTTGATCGCCATTACGGACCGGGCAATATGGTGCTCGCGGCGGCGGGGCAGATTAATTTTGATGAACTGGTGCGACTGACGGATCAGGCCTGCGGCCGGTGGCCCTCCATCGCCGTTGAACGCCGGTATCCGCCTCTGACCCCCTCGGCCCGACGGCATCACATCCGTGATGAGAAACTCAAACGGCATTACATCTGCATGCTGTGCCGGGGGCCCAGCGCCCAGGATTTGGAACGGTTCTCTGCCGCCGTTCTGGCCGATGTGATCGGGGATCATGACGGATCGCGGTTTTTTTGGTCGCTGATTGAGCCGGGCTTGGCGGAAGAGGCGGACTTTTCCACATTTCCCCATGACGGACTTGGCAGTTTTTACGCCTATGCATCCTGCGACCCGGCGAAGGCTGATTTGGTGGAAGAGACGATGATCAGGGAACTCGGCCGCGTGCGAAGCGAGGGGGTAGCGGAGGACGAAATCGCCCGCAGCAAAACAAAAATCTCCACCAGCACGGTCATGTCCGGTGAACTGCCGCTGGGACGCATGCGGAATCTGTGCTCTCAATGGATTTACAACCGTGAATTCCGCACACTGGAACAGGACCTGGCCGAACTGGAAAAGGTGAACCTGCCAAGCATCGGCGACTTGTTGACAAAATACCCATTTGAACCGCTTACCATCACCACGCTGGGACCGGGCGATCGGTGAACACCTTCGTGGCGGTTTTCAACAGGTTACCCCGCTGCCGCCAACGATACATGGCCGGACACCGCAGGATGGAGCCGCAGCCGGGGGCTGGCGCATTCCACCACACCCGCGCAGGTGGCGGCACCACACGGATGATCAGTGACTGGCGGCCTTGGATACCGGCATCTTATAATTGATGCCATAGGCCGGCGTCGGAAACGCAAGCGATGATATCCACGACACAACTGTATGCTCATTAAATACACGGTGCCCCAGCGGCTTTTTGCCGGGGTGCACGGCCGCTGCCACACTTCGCGGCAGCAGGTATTGAATCAGCAGTGAATTGTAGGGATTGGACCGGTCGATCAGCTTTTTGCCGTGATAGCTGTATTTGGAGAGGATGTAGAAATTGGTGTAGGTCTGCGTAAGCGTGGGAATGGATTGCGCACCGAACATCTTGAAACCGTGAAAATTCTGCCCGCGATGGCACCCCCGAGTGCTGCAGCTCTGAAGCACAAAGGGTTGAATACTGGTTCGAAACACCCGGATCGCGTCGGGATTGTTCTGCAGGGCAACCATTTTGGTGAATTTGGGGTCACCGACGCGCATGATCAGTGCCACCTGCCGAGCGAAATTACTCAAACGGGAAAACTGCTGGTAATCCTCCTTCGTGAGTTCCATGGATTGATACATGGGATTGGGCGCGATCCATTTTTTCCAGAATGCGGCGAGCGTCTTGGTACGTTTCAGAATGACGCCACGCATCGGCTCGCGTTCCGATGCCGACCATTCCCAAAGCCGAATGCTGTCGATGTCCGCCGGAGTCAGCAGACCGCCGGTGGATTTCCCCTGAACTTCCTTTTTCGGTGCGGTGTGGGCGGAACCCTGCTTGATTGCCGCCACGATGAGCGACTTAAGCAGAACGGCGTTCTGATTCTGCGGACTGATGCTCAGGGCGACGTTCACCTGGGTTAACGCGCGGGAGTACATATTATGACTGTATAAATACTGCGCCAGCGCCACATGTCCGGCAGCCTGCCCCGGCTTGATCTGCGATTCGAGCATCTTGATGTGCTGATCTACGGTCATGGCCGAAACCGATGCGGGCATCGTCGCCACGCCCCCCACCCCCATCGCCACACTCAAGCAGAGAGCACGCAGAACCATCGGCCGATTATTTCCGCACATCCGTCGAACCATCGTGTTACCCCTTCAAAGCTGCCCGGCGACTCCAACCGATGCCCACCGAACCCGAACTTCAGAATCACGCTCTACCCCCATTCACATTCTCGGCACTATAATCCTGCGCAACGTGAGTCTCAAGGAACCGGCCCATGGATCAAAACGCATACCCATCATCCTTTCGGACTTTATCGGCCGAATCTGACCCGATGGTCGAATTATCCGGCGAAGTCGTGGTGCTGGATACCGCCGGCCCGCTGATCTACGTGGGCAGGCTTAAACGCGTGACACCTCACGCATTTGAACTTATCGAAGCCGATGTCCACGACATGAATGACAGCCGGAGCACCAAAGATTTCTATCTCCTGCAGATCCGCGATCTGGGCGTACGCCCCAATCGAGCCATGGTGCTGGTGCATCGATCGCACATCATCAGTGTGAGCCGTCTGGCGGATATAACCGACTGACATCAACGTCTCAGGCCTCAAGCGGCTCACCCTGCACGTGGGTGACGGTGCCGTCTTCATGCAGCACAAATGCCTCGCCCTGAAATACCGCATCCGGGGCGATTTGCAGCTCTCGGGTGGCAATCACGCCGGCAAACTTACCCGTACGGGTGATGGTCACGCTGCGCGTCGCCACCAAAGAGCCGAGCATCCTGCCGGAGATATGAACCGACGTGGCCTGCAATTCGCCGGAAAATCTCCCGGCGGCCTCAATGACGACATCGCCGCAGGTGTTAATCCGTGTCCGACCGGACAGATCGGTGATGACGATGTTTTCCAAGTAGAGATGCTTGTGACAATGGGTGCAGCGGGTATTGATCGCCCGGGCCGGCACTTTCAACGCCTGGCCGCAGAGGGGGCAGTCGATCTCCATCACACTGGATGAGCCGCGATCCTCGGGCCGACGGCGAACATCGCCCCAGGGAATCATGGGAAGACGCGGATGGTTACTGGCTTGAGCCAAGGTAATTCCTCCATGAAAGACCTCGACACCACAACATGGCGTGCAGGGATGCAGAGCCGATTCCGGCTTCTCCGCTACGCCGATAAGCGAATGGTAAATATCTTCCCACGGATATGCAACCTGTCATTTGGAAGAATGGAAGAATGGGGCGGCTGCGCCGCCAGCTTGCCGGCGGTAACGCTGGAACTCACCCTGAGGCGCTATGAGCGCGAGGAGGGGACGACCGGGCCTCACGCGGAGGCGCGGAGTGCGCGAAGAAATTCCATAGGCGGCCCAGACTCCCGCTCCCCCAATCACCTCTGCGTACCACTGCGACCTCTGCGGCGAAAAAAATCTATTTACATCATGCCGGAGGCATAAATCGTGCCTGCTCTACTTTCTCTTGTTCGACTCTCACTTTTCCGGCCGGCGGCTATAATCCGCCGTATGAATGAGCGGCGGCATTTTGATCTGATCATTTTTGATATGGACGGCACCCTCACCATCGATGCACTGGATTTTGACCACCTGCGGCAGCGTCTGGGGATCCATGTGCAGGAGCCAGTACTGGAATGGATTGCGGAATTGCCTCCCGGGGAGCGGGAATCGGCATGGCAAACGCTGCATGAATTTGAACGTGACGGCGCTCTGGCATCGGAACTTCGCCCGCACGCCAGGACCACACTCTACCGTCTCCAGTCGCTGGGTGTCCGCACGGCGCTGCTATCGAGAAACAGCCGCCAGAGCGTGGAATTAATTCTCTCCCGGCATGCGCTGGATTTTGACCACATTGCCAGTCGCGATGATCCGCCGATGAAACCGCACCCGGAAAGCATCTGGCAAATCGTCAGGCGGCTGGGAGTGGAACTCGACCGCGTCCTGATGGTGGGTGATTATATTTTTGATATTCAGGCGGCGCAGGCGGCGGGAGTGCGGAGCGTGCTTCTGCTGGAGCCGGACGAACCCCTTCCCCATTTTGCGACCGATGCCGATTTCCACATCCGCTCTCTTGACGATATCGTCACCCTGATCGAATATCCGGACCGCTACGCGGTGGAAGCAAAAAAGGTGCGATGATGGCTCTTTTCCGCATGGATCGGCTTTCTTCCACGACCGGCCACCGGCGAGGCGCCCGCAGGTATCCGGCCTCGACTCTGGCGATGGTGGCCGTCGGATGCTGGGCACTGACCGCCATGGCCGCATCCGCTCCGGCAAAACCATCGCCCGCCGCGCCGGCGCCGGTCAACCCGAAGATCATGCACATCCTGCAGATGCTTTATCATCGCGGCAGGACATTGAGGAATTTCCGGGCGCACGTCCGTGTCACCGTCAACCACCTGCGTTCCGGTGAAACTGACATCAATATCGGTCGCATCTGGTATGAGCATTCCCACAAGGGACATACCCGCTTCGATATTCACTTCAGCATTCTCGCGGTGGATGGGGCCATTGCCCGACATCATGCCGATCATGATATTATTTTTGACGGACGCTGGCTGATCGACCGCAATGGATCGGCAAAAATTTACCGCAAAATCGAAATCGCCCCTCCCGGCAGACATTTCAACCCGCTTAAACTCGGCGAAGGCCCGATTCCGATTCCCGTCGGCCAGCGACCGCTGACCGTCCTGCGGGAATTTCATGTCAAAATGCCGGCGGTGAAAAAACTCCCGGCGCATTGTGTCGCCATCAAACTGACACCCCGCAATCCCAAGGCCTTCACGTTTGATTCCCTCACCTTCATCATCAATACCCGGCTGAAACTGCCGGTATCCATTAAGCGTGTGGACCCGGATGGCACGCCCACCACGGCGGAATTTTCCAAGATCGTCATCAACAAACCGATGCACCATTCATTTCATATCTCGCCTCCGCCGGCCGATGCAGGGTGGACCGTCACCATCAAACGCATCAAAAACGCCTCCTGAATGTATCGCGGAACGGAGGGTATCAGGACGGGCGGCCGCATCCCCTGAAAAATCCGCCCTCAGTCACGGGAGGCGGTGGGGGCCGATCAGCCATCAAACTTTTTCTGTTCCATTGGCGACGCACAAACGTATACCTAAAACAGGGGAGGGATGGCAGGGCAGCGCGTGTTGCTCCCCCCTCCCGGATTTTTAACAGAAAGGAAATTTCGTGAACATGCTTCAACGTACGGCGGCGGCCCTCCTGCTGCTCGGTTTACCCGCGCTCGCACGCCAGGCCGTGGCCCGTTCCTCTCAACACGTCAAGCCCATCAAAGAGCCGGTCAAGGTCTTCATCCTCACGGGTCAGTCCAACATGGTGGGCGTCGGGCATGTGGGGCCGATGTCATTTAAGGGATCGCTTCTCCGGGCCGTTTACAAAGAACATCTTTATCCGTTCCTGCTCAATAAGTCCGGCCATTGGGCGGTGAGTCACCGCATTCGGTATGTGCAGGTGATCTCCGGCCGAAAAGCCGGCTACACCAAAAAGCAGTGGGATGCCTACTGGCGTACCCACACGCTGCATGAAAAGCTGCCCAACGGCATGATGGATACTTGGTACAACCAGTGGATGACGGTCAAAGGGCATCGGTTCATCGGCCCGGAATTCGGCATCGCCTATGAACTGAGCAAGGTTGTTCATGGGCCGATCCTGATTCTGAAAAGCTGCAATGGCAACCGGAGTATCGGCTGGGACCTCCTCCCGCCGGGCAGCAAGAATGAGTTTTACACCCAAAATGGAAAGACGTGGGAATATGCCGCCTACGGTCAATCAACGCAGAAGTGGCTCAAAGGAACGCCCAAGGCGGATCGCAAGAAAGTCCCCTGGTATGCGGGCAAGGAATACGACATGGATACTAAATTCGAGGAGTACGTTCTTGC
>JAJZKY010000106.1 GCA_021803885.1 Planctomycetota bacterium | reverse complement strand
TATCAGCGGGCGGCCTTTGGCCTTTCGGAACACAAATGCACCATAAAATCGTGAGTTTGGTGAATTGGGAATGGATGACCGCCAGCATCGGATTGGGACAGTTTGGGGACAGCGCCTAAACACGCAGCCCGGTTGAAACGTAAAAACCCTTGTAAAACAAGGTTTTTTAATCGCGCTATGGAGTTTAACGGAGAGAGCGGGATTCTCGGTCCGTTGCGATTCCCCCGGCGGCGGGGTTAATAATACCGCGAAAACATTGTGTTTTGCAAGCGATCGGATTTTGTTTTTTTGCAAGGCATTGCATGCTGTCGCAATACCAAACGCCACAAAAACGCCACAAAGTGTGGCGGGAGCATCTTACGATTTCAACGATGTTCATTTCCTTACGGCCTGCCAGTTCGCAAGGCGGCCACACGCCGCCACTTGTCTCCCAGGCTCCGACAGCTTCATTACTTCCACCGCCGCTGGGATAGCTTCCCGGTCGCAACGACCTTTATCCCGATTGCCATCGTGAGACTTGTCCCGATACATCGGGACTGGAACACTTCGCCTTTGCACGGCGCACCTGGGCCACAACACCCCCCTGCGTTAATGGCCAGCTAGGCTAAAGAAGGAAGTGCCGAGGTCCCATACGCCAAACGTTGCCAACCCCACTAACGGCACAAGCATGATCCAAGTCCGCCAGTCGGATGTTCTGTTGTGCTTGTCCAACCACACGAACCAAAGTCCGATCACGCATGCCCAGAGATTGCCGAGCAGAACAATACTAAACAGCATGCCTACTAACATCCTCAGGAGCACTAGATTACTGATTACGAGGGTAGTGGCACCGTACCAAATCCAAGGGCCGTCATACAACCGAACGCACAGGAGGCCACCGACATTCACGGCAGCGAACCCAGCAATACGTAGCGTGACGCCAACCCCGCCGTCCGCCACTGTGAGGCCATCCTCTACCCGGAGATTGGGGCCACACCGTAGCGTCTTTCCAGCCGCTATTCCTATTGCGGAACCCAGTATACAGGGGATTAGGCTGCCGAGTAACGAGACGAAGAGCATTCCTAGTGCCAGCAGTGCTACGGCACCCACAATCACTCCACCCGCGTGCCCGTGAGCATCAGACAGGGCACCATACACGACCATCCCGCCACAAAACAGTAATCCTGATGTCGTCTCCGCGCCTAACGCTGTCAACGCGGCGGAACGACCGGCCGACAAGTGGCGTCCAGTCGCGCGGCCATCTCGCCCCAGTCGCAGACCGAGGTAGCTAGCTGCGCCAGGGGCAAACGTCCCAGCGGGCAACAGGAGAGCGGACAACAACGGCAAATCTACCAAGGCGGGGGCGCGTTGGCCCCTCCAGAGCCAGTGGGCCGCGAGCGTGATCGCCGCAGCTGCTCCCCATGTCCAGAAGACGTAAAGTGCGAAGCCGCAGCGGTATTGAGCGAACTTGGGTGGAAAACCCATCCGACACCTCTTCCAAAAACTGCATGGTCACGCTACGGACCTGAGACGTAACTCCACTAAATATCGCCGTGCTGCGAACCTCCAAACTACCCGCAGCATATCGCAAACATCCGTCTACAATTTCGCCCGGGCCAGCGGCAAGTGCGAACGCAGACAACGTTTGCTTCCCAAGTAAGGCTTTCGTCTACGTGGGCGGAAACGGCCAGGGGACGGAAGGCTGGCACGAGGGGTATGGGTGGTTGGCTATATAGTTCCAGATTGCACTTATCTCCGCCAATACGATTGAAGTCGTCGGATGCCGCACATTCTTGGGAGCGGCGTTCGCGACCGCACTGTGAAGCCCGGACCACCAATCGCTTATCTTTGCGGCGCAACCGCACGACTCGCCGGTCGCATCCACGTTCCCCACCGGATTACTCATCACAAATTGATACGTGTTGGCACCATTGACGTAATGCAGCGGGTCCTGCGAAATCCACACGCCAAGACTGGTGCTGTAGTCGCGGTGATCAAAATGATACAGCCCGGTGATCGGGTCTTGTCGGCCGCCCTGGTACATGTATTGCCAGTTAAATGTGTCGCTTTGCGTTGCCCACGTCGGGGAAAGCACGGTGACTGTGCCATAAGGCGAGTACACGAATCTTTCAGTCACGCCCCAAGTCTGTGTTGCTGCGTTGTAACCAATCAGCGATGTCACATCGTAATTGGTATTATAAGTGGTGTAGATGCGATCATTGGCCTGCAACGCCCCGCCGCTATACGTGTCACGAAGTACCATGGCATTCACATACGCGTCTGACCAGACGTATTGGTATTGCACGTCGCTGGAAGCCGTTCCATTCCAGCGCTCTTCAAGCACCTGCTCCTGATCGGAGTAGTACAGATATTTTGTTGTACCGGCAGGAATGCCGGTGCCACCTTGCGGGTAGGTTTCACTGATTCTGTAGCCCCTGGCATCATACGTATACGCAGCAATCACCGCCCCAGTGGAATTCTTCACTGCCACCAATTGATTCCACGCATTATAAGTGTAGGTATTGCCGCTCTGATCGGAAATCATATTCCCGTTGGCGTCATAAGTGGGCGTTGTGCTGCCGGAGATGGAAGTGATCTGGTTCTGAGCATTGGCGGTTTCGGTTTGGGTGGTGCCGTTGCTGGTGAACGAACTCCAGTTGCCTTGGGAATCCAAGGTCCAGCTTTGGGCTGCTACGCCGCCGAGTGTATTGGCCGTAAGGCGGTTCAGGGAATCATAGGTAAAGGTTTGCGAAAACGCCGTATTGAGCAGATTATTTTCGGCGGTGACGCTGGAGTTCTGGTCATAGGCATACGTAAAGTTGTCCGTGCTCAGTCCGGTGGACGTGTTGACCCAGTTCTGATCGGCGATTCTGCCAAATTGATCCAGCCCAACGTATTGGTCCCCACCTGAGCCAATGCTGCCGCTAGAGCCAACCAATGTCAGATTAATGCCATCCTGCGGATGGTTGCGGGCGACGATGGTCGAAAGGCCCAAGTAGGAATATTGTTCCAGCACCTGACCGGAATCACCGGAATTGACACCATCACTGATGGAATCCAATCGGCCAATGGCGTTATCCAACGCACCGTTGAGATTGGTACCTGAATAGTTGTAGTCAATCGTCCGGCCATTGGGGTAGACCATGCTCGCCAAGCGGCTGCCATTGCTGGGATTGGAATAGGTATATTCGACCACCGGGGTCGTGGAAACATCCACCGCTCCGGTGACGGCCTGATATTGAAACGCCAACTGGCCAAGGCCGGTGTAGATGTTTTCCACTTGATTGACAATGGTGGTGCCCGCCGTGTCAGCATAACTGGTCAGGAGATAAGCCAAGCCTTGCGCGTTGTAGGTTGTGTCGATTCTTCTTACACTGCCATCGACACCCGCGCCCAGTGTGGTGACCGTGTCGCTGATTTCCCGCCCGGCGGTGTCGTATGTGTACTGGTGGACATTGCCGTTGTGATCGGTGGTCTGTGTCACTTGGCCAAGGGCGTTGTATTCCTGCGAGACCGTGTCATTCTGCCCATTAGATGGGTAAACAGTTTGATACAACAAATCATTGCTCGTGATCGTACTGCCCGTGGCGGCACTGACGCCGTAGACATAATCTGTGGTTTGATTACCCGTGGAGGGGTCTTCCGCGGTCATACTGGTTTGATCACCGATTCCGTCATACGTATACAATGTGGTCTGATTTTGATCATTGGTGGGATTGCCGCTGTTGACTGATGGATCATACGCCGCGATGGTTTCGGTGGTTTCGCCAAGGCTGTTGTAAAAATTAGCTGCGACATTGCCGTTGGAATCGGTGGTTTCATACACTTCCCCGGCGGCGTTGTAACTGGTGAGCGTGATCAGATCGCCGACGAAGTTGGAATCAGTTACCGATGTGGGCGCGTTGGTCGGACGGGTCCAGGGCGTGCCTGCGTTGTTGCTTCCCGTGGGATTGGTGCCGGCATTGACGGTGGCGATCTCTCTGTCAGCGGCATCATAATAGGTGGCAGAGTAATAGATTCGGGCACCAAGGCTGCTGTTGGAATTGCTGGCCGGAGTAACATTTAAGCTGCCGTCGGCGTTGACGGTATCGGTAAACAGTGCCCCTTCGGCGCTGGTGCCCGTGATGGGATCGGTATTGAATCGCTGCGCGTGGACGGTTTCGATAAGATTACCATCGGGATCGTAGCCATAAGCGGTCTGGTTAATCACGATGTCACCGCCAGCAGAGCCGGCGGCTATGTAGGTCAACACCGGCGTGCCACCGTTGTTAACGGCTCCGCCATCGGTGATGTACACATCCACCAGTTCGTTGACGCCGTTATAAACGTAGAGGGTGAAGCGGCCAGCGGGCTGGCCGGCTGAGATGATGTTGCCGCGTGGGCCGTAGAAGGTGTACGACGTTAGGGCGGTGGTCGAGATGGTGCCGGTGGTGGGATCGACGCTGTAGGTTTGGTCTTCGTAATCGCGATTCTGAGAATCATATTCACTGGTGCGGTAGCCGATCAATCCGGCGAGCGTGGTGCCGGGGGCAACGGAACTCGCGGCCTCAATGGCCGCGGCTAAGGAGGTTGCGCCACCGTTGAAGGTCAGCGTAGCGGTTACATCGCCGAGATTATCCAGCGAACTGACGGTAATAAGCGGATACGGATCACTGCTGCTGGTAACCGGGCTGCCTGAACTATTAAGTGTCAGGCCAGTTTCCGTGGCGACAAGGCGGTCGCGGAAATTGTAATCCAGCACAGTGGCCCGCTGGGGGCCCGCGCCCTCCACGTAGATACTCTGCGTTTGCGTGGCGTTGAATAGGTGGCTCGCGGTTATTGGCCCCGTCATCTTCTGATTCTGCCATAGCCGAAGGCCGCCCGTGGTGGACGTGGGGGCGATCCCCCAATAAAAATTCCGCGTGCGCCGCCGCTCGCTGACATTAATCGGTGATCCGGGATCTTCTGAAGGTATATTGTGTGGTCGTGTGGCCAAGGCTTGACCCCTTCATATCAAACGCCGTAGCGAATTTTACCCTGTGACGGACGGCCCGCAAAGCAAATCCCAATGAGTCACCGTCATTGCTGTCGCCGCGTCCACTGTTTCACCCTTTCCCCGGCGAGCGCCTCGCCCGCCGCAGCAGCCAACAAACCAAGCCGGCCGTCGCCGCACCGAGTACCACGCCCCCGATTCCCGCTGCCCACAGCAACGCAAACCGAGGTTTGCGGGCGACGGTCCGGTGCGTCCTGGTCCGCTGGATCAACGACTTGGGGCCGGTGTCGGCCAATACCGACTTAAGCGAAAGAACGTCGAAGGGACGGTCGAGGAAGCCGCTGCTGCGCGAGTGGAACATGCCGGAATTTCCGGGGAACGCTTCCGACTCCCCGATAATCCCCGCGTGCGGAACGCCGACTCTTTCTCCCGCCAACACCCCGCTGTTGGCATACAGGAATAACAGAAGCTCCGCCCTGATGACGGCCCGCTGCCGGGCGGTCAGGCGGCCCGGCGGCACGACTTTGGTCAGCAACATTACAAGCCAAGCTTCTCTCCTGATCCGGAGACGTACCCGCTGGTTCGGCCATGCCATTTGCTCCATGAGGCCAACAAGACTTTCGACATCCTTGCCGCCGCCACGCATGGCCAACATGGCGCATCCCATCGCCCATCGGCAATAGTTGCGGGAATGAATGAGGCTTATCGCAACGCTTCTGGAAATCGGGCCGCGCCCGGAAGCAGGAATGTACTTCCGCATTGCGGCAAGCCCAGATTCGACAACTGGCAGATCACCGCGGTTCAAGACGATCGGCGCGATAAACCCGATCGGCAGCACGCCGTATGTGTAAGCGTAAACCCCCTTCTGCCCGGTGGGCTGGATCAACGTAACCCAATACCCACCCACCGGAACGTTCGGTATCCAATAATCCGGCGACGGAGGGCTCCTGGTCAATGCGAGTGGTGAGTTCACGCCCTCAATCCGGATTTTCCGCGGCAATTGGAAGCGGCCAAGGGCATCGAGTACGCGAACGGTGTAGCTCACATGCACTGGACCCGCTTCGCCCGTCCCCAACCGGTGCTTGTCGGCGGCGAGTGTCCGGCCCAGCACCACGTCAACGCTTACGGGTGCCCACGAATTTGCGTGCCCCCGCATTCGCATAGGTGCGAGGAAGCCATCTTGGCACCAATAAAAAGCGGCGGCTGTCTGGCTTACCTGCTGCAATGGATGTGCTGCCGCCCGTCCCAACGCCCACGACGGAATAACATAGAGGGTAACGATTACAACCGTCACCAGCGGTTTCAACATCGGCGGCCTCCTCACAGGCGGGTGTCATGTGTTATAGGTTGGTTGACCGGAAAGTAACTCGTCCGCGCTCGGCCCAACGGTAATTCCCGGCGAGCCGCCGCCGCTGATTGCCCCAGACGAGGATACACCGACGCTGACCAAGCTCTGCCATTGTTGCCCGTTCCACGAGGCAATCCAATTAACGTGCCATTCCACATCCCAGAAGGAAGAATAGAATGCAGTGAAGTCGTTGCTGTACATTGTAAGTTTATCCGAAAATCCCCAGCTCCCACTCAGCGCTTCTGCCTGAAGCGTGCCGACCGACAGGCCGAAATCATGCGTCTGGTCAAAGTTAATCGCTGGCGCATCGTAATCCGAGGCCTCTGAGATGGTGGCACCCTGATACCCGCCGTTAGGTCCAAAATCCTCAAGGCCGTTGCCGAAGGTCGTCATTCCGGGATTCGCGTCCAATATGGGAGTTGAATATCCGCTAAAGTAGGTTCCAACTCCCTGGGCCGACGCCCCATACTGCATTGACACGGTATTGGTCACCAGGTTTTGCAGCCAGCCGACATAGACGTGATCCACGCCGATGGTTTCATCCGGGCCGCCGCCGATCAGCGTAATTGATTGGGCCGTTTCAGTAATCGCAGCAGTGCCCGCGGGTGCGGTGGCGAAACCGACGGTGTTGCCCTGCACCACGGGCGCTGGGATATTGGACTGCGGAATCGTCGTGGTCGTGACCTCCGTGATCTCCATTCCAATCACCGCCAGGTGGAACACTTCAACTTGCTCTCCTGACTGGAACCCAGTACCGGACAGGTCCGCGTATGCAATAATGTTGAAAGATCCCGGCATATCAATAAGGGTCTCCGCTTGCTCCGGGTTGCTTTCGGACCAACTAATCGCCGGCGCGCCCGTGCCAAGTGCCGGATTATCCTGCGTATTACGCTGCACCACCCACGCCAGATCGCTCAAGGCTTGTTGCGTATTCGGCACCGATCCATCTTCAAGCTGGAATTGCATAAGCGCATCCTGGTTTTCCGGTATCGCCTTCACATTGGCGTCCGTGATGGTTAATCCGGTGTCGGAAGAATATTGCTGCTGGGTCTGGCCATTCTCACCGGTAATGGATCCTTTAATATCCTGGCCGTGAATCACATCAATATCCACCGTGGCCGTGCCGGAAAGGCTCGGATCGTTGCCCGCGCTGGCGGTCAGCACATAGGTGTAGTTGTTGCTTGATGTGTCCAGCGTGATGTCGGTAGAGGTGCCATCCGCCAAATCGCCACTGGATGGTAAAGCCGTGCTGCCGGAGATGTTCCACTGCACCTGCGCCGGCGAATTTTCGTAGCCCTCGCCACCGGATTGCACCGAGGCGCTGAGAGTGAAATCCGGACCACCGGTGGCCAGATAGAAGTTCCCCGGATTCGGCGTTGAATCGGGTGCCTGCGTGAGCGTGTTGGAACTTACCGTATCATCTGTGAGTGTAATGCTGAAGGTGATCCAATCCTTCTCGTCAGTCTGATCGGGATCGGAACGCAGATCCGCATAGTTGTTGTTCACACCGAGATTATTGCTGGTCAGCGAAGGCATCAACAGCACGCCCGATGCGCCGAAGGTTCCGTTGCCGGTGGTGGCGGCGCTGAAATCCCCGATGGTATAATTGATGCCCAACTGCGGCACGCCAACCGATCCGGAAAGCTGCGTCAGCATCGCATTCTGCCAGGATGAGGCGTACACAAACCCGCCGGCGCTGCCCAGTGACACGCTGGTTTCCAGACCGCTTTGGATCGGTCCCAGCCCCGGTGCCTCGGCAAAATAATTCGCCCAGCTTGATACAGTGCCCGTGGTCATTGAAACCGCCTGACTATACGGTGAGTCGCCATTGGCACCCACCGCCTGCACGCGGAACAGGTAGGTCGTGTCGGCCGCCAAATTGTCGGGCAGATAGGTATCGGTGGTGGTACCGCCGCCAGCCGCCAATTGCCACGTCCCGCCGCTATCCGTGGATTCCTCCACGTTGAAGGAAGTCGCTCCCTGCATGGGTGCCCAGGTAATGCGGCCATCGTTGGCGGAGAAGGCCTCGGCCTGCAGATAATACGGCATTTCCGGAACAAGCGTTGGATCGGTGATCACCCCCACAGAAACGTGGGTAAACCATGCCGTGGAACCCGAACCCAAGCCGCCGCTGTCGGCCGCCAAGCCCACCACGGGCGCAGTGCCCAGCGCCACGCCGGATACTTGCCCTACTAGCGACCAGTTGGTGCCGTCGGTGGAAATGTAGCCGGATATAACGCCATTCTCAGTAGTCAGTTTCAGCCAGACTGTTCCCTCGCCAGCCAAGCTGTAACCGTCGTCGTAGCCGGGGTCGGTGGCTGTATTGCCCTCGGCACTGCGGGAAAGCATCACTACGCCGTAACCGGGGGTGATGAAAATGCCCGCGAAAGCCGCGTCGGCGTCGCCGTTGGCGCGAATCATCAGGCCAGACTTGCCCCACGGGCCGGTATCGGCATGACCGATGGCCTCGGCGACAATCTGGCCGTTGGTTCCCAGCGGCTGGTATACATAGCCAAAACTGTCGGTGCTGGCCCCGATGTAATAGGCACTGTGGCTGTCGGGGGCGATGTTTCCCTGGGTATTGATCGTAAACAAGCCCTCGCTAGCAGTGTAGGAACTCGAAGCGGTAGTTCCGATGGCGGTGGTGTTCCATGGGGCCGGCAGAGAGGAGGCGGCGGTGGTCGCCGAGGCGGTGTTGCTTGCGGCGGCCAGGTTGCCCGCGTTCTCGGCCAGCACACGGTAATAATATGTGGTGGCTCCCGTCAGCGCGTTGTCGGTGTAGCTGGTGGTGCCCTGGGCCGCCATCGAAACGGTGGTGAAATTCACATCATCAATGCTGCGTTGGATCAGCAGGTCGGTTTCATTAGCGGCGGTATTGGGATCGGTCCAGGAAACATTGATCTGGGCCGCATTAACGGCGGCCACAGCCAGATTCGTGACCGCACTTGGCGCAGCCGCGGCTGGAGCCACCGATACGTTGGCGAATGTGGCGGTGGACAATGCACTGTTGTTATGCGCCGTTACGGCCAGACCGGCCATGGCACTGGTGTTCATGGCGATGTATTGCGTTTGGCCGATCTGCGTCCAGGTGGTTCCATCGCTGCTGTAAAACGCACTGAAGTTGTTGCCCACACGCATGAGTTTGACCCACACCGGCGCGGTGACGCCGGTGACATTGGCCGAGAAGCATTTGGAGTATGCCAGCGGCCGCCACTGGAACTCCACGCCCGCGCCGGGTGTAACAATCACATCGGCAAAAGCGGAGGCGGGATCGCTGGTGTTGCGGAACATCACGCCCGCCTTGGCCGAGACATTGGTATCCGTCTGGCTGTTGACCTGGGCGATGATCTGACCATCGCCGGTGAAGCTTTCACTGGCGAAGTTGAACTGATCGCCGTAGCCCCATATATCGGCCCCGCCGCCGTTGACCGTCCACACCCCGGTGGAAGAATCATAGCTGGCTCCACCGAGTAATCCCGGAGAACCTATATCGGCATCGCTCCAGCCGGTTGGCAGTGATGGATCGGTGATGGCCACATGGCTGAACGTAGCGGTGCTTACGGCGCTGTTGTTATGCGCTGTCACCGCCAAGCCCGCCAAGGCTGTGGGGGCAATGTCCACGGTCTGCGAACCGCCGATCTGTGTCCAGGTGGTGCCATCCGTGCTGTAATAGCCGGTGAATTTGTCCCCTACCCGTGTAAGCTTGACCCACACCGGCGCGGCGATGCCGGTGATGGCGGTGGAGGAACTCCCGCCGCCCGTGCTGGAACGCCACTGGAATACCACACCATGGCCGGGTGTGGCCACCACATCGGCAAAGGCGGAATCGGTGGCGCTGGTGTTGCGGAACATTACTCCCGCCTTGGCCCAGGCGTTGGTGTCGGTCTGGCCGGTGGCTTGGGCGGTAATGGAGCCGTTGCCCGTAAAGCTCTGACTGGCGAAGTTGAACTGATCGCCGGAGCCGTAGATGTCGGCTCCGCCACCGTTGACCGTCCAGTTGCCGGTGGATGGATCGTAGGTGGAACTCCCGGCGATGCCGGGGGTGCCGATGCCCTGATCGGTGAAGTTTGCAG
>JAJZKY010000105.1 GCA_021803885.1 Planctomycetota bacterium | reverse complement strand
ATCAATTACCGGGTCGTTATGCGCTGCTGGTTGGGTCGGATATCCGACGCCGCAACTATCGACTGGTGGTTGAGGCACTGGCGAAACTTTTCCCCAGCGAGCCGGCGCTGCGCGTGGTCTTTGCGGGGCGGCAAAAATGGGCCAATTCTTCGCTTTATCAGCGGATTAAAGAAATGGGTATTTTGGATCGCTGCGTGTTTATTGATTCGCCAGGCGATGATGAACTGGCTCAACTTTATCGCGATGCCACCATCACCATCTGCGGATCCAGCTTTGAAGGGTTCGGACTTTCAGTGCTGGAAGCGGCGGCCTGCGGCTGTGCGGTGGCCTGCAGTGATATGGCCTCACTGCGTGAACTCGCTGAAGACGCCGTGGTATATTTTGCCCATGACGACACGGCGTCAATGGCCGAGGCGATAAAAATGCTGCTGGACGATGTGGACTACCGGAAGTTATTGATTGCCCGGGGCCTTAAGCGTGCGGGGCAGTATTCCTGGAAGGCCGCCGCCCAGCGACTGATGGGCGCGTTGGAAAACACCGCTCATCAAGCCGCGGCACGGGCACATATTTAATGCTGCATAATGCCCCCGCCCATTTTTGGGGCGCGTGACCGTTTGCTATAATCCGGTGATACGCAATGCCCCGGTGGCGATGCGCTGCGCACGCCCCACCCGTATGATCTGAATTTTGAGGGCTTGATACCATGGAATACGCATCAGACGCACTTGAGGAACTGGCCAAGGCAGGACCACGCCGTGAAATACCGCTGGAGGCACCCAATATTGCGCCGCCATTTAAATGGACTCTCTGGCTGCTGAAAATGTTCTGGTGGGGGATGGCCTTATTGGGTATTTATTTTTTAATTGGTGCGGAGCCGGTGGGCACGCTGGTCATGATTGGTTTTTTGTTCCTGTCGTGGCAAATACGGGAGTTGAGGGGAGAACTGCAACGGACACGCCAACTGGTCATGCGAATGCAAATCTCACAGCCGTTACATCATCGTGAAGACATTGATATTGTTGAGAAAGGCCCGTCGCATAGCACGCTGGAGCGGTGAACTTCGGACGCAATCAAGGGCGTGGGCGGAATACCACTCGCGTGCCGGTAAGGCGATCGTGAAGAGACCGTTGCGTGCGACGGTCCGTCAATAAGGTAATCGAGTCGGCCAGAAACCATGCAATTCCGAAAAGCAGAACCAGCAGCGCTGCCACACCGAACGCCAATCCTCCGCTTGAAACAATGGATGGGTGGAAGTAAATGGCCATGCCCCCAAGTGCTTCGACGCCAACCAGCAGGCCCTGCGGCAGCGTGAAGAGCAGAGATCGAGTGAAGCTGGCGCGCATGCCCGGGGCTTGATTATTTGCTGTTACCACCCGCAAAGAGCCAACACGTTTACCGAGCGTACACCCCCAGATGTGGTGTTGCAAAGCAAAATAAAGCACTACCGTGGCGTAAACCGCCAAGAGCCAAACGCAAAGCAGGATGATCGGTCGTCCGCCGCGCCAAATTGAGTGACCCGTCAGCCGCAGAGCCACCAATCCAAGCACGCGAAAGAGGAACACGCACGCGATTGCCAGAAAGTAAATGATGGCTTGATCCAGCACAAAGCAGCCAAAACGCCGCCAAAAACCGGGCCCTTGCAGTGTGGCGCTTTCAGTTGGTTCGCCACTCTGGAGACGTTCGAGGAGGATTTGCTTACCTTCAGGCCCCACCCACTTACCCTGAAACTGCACCATCTGATCGACGGGTAATTGCTCGCCCGTCACCTCGCAGGTGCGGAGGTCGGAAGGAGAGTCTCGCTTCTCTGTGCTCGGCGGCATAGTGAAATGTTATTGCCAGTTCAGCGGCCGGTCGAGGTAGCCGACGAAAGCACCGACGATTCTCACACAGAAATGTATCATTTTTTATGATTGTATATATATAAATTATCTATTTTACATATGCATTGCCAATCGGTAACGTTTATGAAGGGTGGGCTTGGCGGTCTGCCTCGACGAACATGTTTTCTTTTTTGGAGGTGCATAAGCCATGACGAACCAACATCCCATTTTGGACGGCGCAATTGGACGGCGGAAGATGCTCGGTTTATTGGCCGGCGGAGCTGTGGCGGTGGCGAGCGGAAGGACAATGGCGGGAATGGCGGAGCATGTCGGCAATGGAGTCAATCTGGAGCCGCACGCTGCGGCCACGTTGGCGGAGTTGACGCGTCAATTGGCGGCAACGCCCCGGCACCGTTCATTCCGGACGGTACCCATGATTTTGACCGATGAATCGCAATGGGATGCCGAAGCCTTGAATTTAATACTGGCATACAAAGGCGGCCCCAAACAGGTTTGGGACAACACCAATCTGGAAAGTCCGTGGCTCAACTTAATGCGTAATGCGGCCAATGCGCAGCGGTGGTCATTCAAAAATCACAACTATCTGGCGGTGTCGGCCACCCACGGCACTTGCCATCTGGCACTTTACGACGATTTTATCTGGGCCAAATATGATCTTTCCGCATTCACAGGCGGTAAATTTAAATCAAACGTTTTTATCAACGTGCCCAACAAAGTGGCGAGGGCCAATCCTTCCGATTTTAACAATCCTGCCGGGCTATTTTCACCCGAAGCTAACTGCATCGACCTGCTGCAAGATCGCGGGATTGTATTTCTGGCATGCCATAATGCCGTTTGGGAATTTACGGGTGCTTTGATTGCGAAGGGCCATAACCCCGATCATCTCAGTCATGAGCGGGTGGCCGCCGAATTGACCAACCACCTTATTCCTGGTGCCGTACTGACGCCTGGCATTGTGGGAACCATACCCATGCTGGAATTGGCGGGATTCAGCTACACCAAGTAAGTCGATGCGTAGACCATCATGTTTTTCAGGAGTACGGTCATGGTGACTAACGGAAGAAATCGACGGGTACGGACGATTGCCACAGCCACAATAGTCGTGGCGACCTTGGGGGCTTTATTAACGGCGGGGTTAGCTGCGATGGCAACGGGTAGAACGATTGCGTCATGGCATGGCCGGGTGGAACCACCACAATACCGCGGGCAGATATTTCCGCCGTGGAGCGATGGCCGGAACGATCCAGTCTTGAGAAAGGGGCTTGAATTCACTGTACCTGAGGTGGATGATCTGCCTGATTTCCATGGCGACCCATTTACATCGAGACTGACGATCTTCGTTGGTGGAAATTATTATTTTGCCATGGCACCACTGGTGCATGCGTTTGAGAAGGTGCACCCGAGTCTGCGCGGCCACATCTATTACGAAACGCTTCCGCCGGGCATTTTGATCCGGCAAATGAAGTCGCATGGAACCATTACGATAGGCAACATGACATGGATGGCCAAACCTGATGTCTTCGCCGCGGGTAAGCTTAAAGTCGAGGCGCTTATTAAACAGGGTATGCTCCAAGGCCCACTGGTAAGCTATGCCACCAATAACTTGGCGATTATGATTCCCTCCGACAATCCCGCCCATATCCGTTCGCTTAAGGACTTGGGGCGACCTCATGTGAGGGTGGCGATGCCCAACCCTAGGTGGGAGGGCGTCGCGCGGCAGATTAAACTTTCGCTGCAAAAAGCGGGCGGAAAATCGTTGGAAAAGATGGTTTATCACACAAAAGTGTTAAATGGCCAGACCATTCTTACCCATATTCATCATCGCCAGACACCGCTTTACCTGATGCAGGGGCTTGCCGACGCTGGTGTAACGTGGAAGTCTGAAGCGATTTTTCAAAAGCAGATTGGCCATCCCATCAGCTATGTTTCAATTCCGGCCGCCGATAATACTGTCGCAGTCTATGCGGGTGCCGTTGTTCAGACGGCGGCTCATAAAAAGGCCGCTATGGAATGGTTGGCGTTTTTGCGGTCTGCCGCGGCCCAGAAAATCTTCCACCACTACGGATTTAAATCCGTTACCGGTGGCCCACCGGCCCCTGCTGTTGGCGATCCTCCATCTCACGCCGGACCTACTGCGGATTCCGCAGCGGGTAAAAATGCGCCATGGGGAATCGTGAAGTATCAACATGGGCGCGTGGTTAAATTTGTTCCCCCACCCGCGTCGGCCATACCGAAGAATAAATTTGGGCAAATGGTGCTGCTGGGAAAGCGGGTTTTTGACAATACACCCAGATATGCCGGCCAATACATTGGTGACGGGCTGAGCTGCGAAAATTGCCATCTCGCCTCCGGGGCGGCGGCTTACAGCGCGCCGATGTAGGGTGCCTACCCGGCCTACCCGCGGTATCAGGGGAAGGTTCATGCCGTTGTAACGATGTCGCGCCGGATACAGGAATGTTTTGAATTCAGCGAAAACAGCCATCATCTGCCGCGCACGTCTGGAAAAATCATCACGGCACTGGTGGCGTACTCCGCCTGGCTTTCGCGCGGGGCACCCACCGGGGCACAGATGCCGGGACGTGGATACAGGGCGCTTAAGGCACCGCCGCTGACACCAAGTATTGAACGTGGCCGAAAGGATTTCATAGTTAATTGCGAGATGTGCCACGGCCCGCACGGGCAGGGAATGCTGACAGGGCATCACTACCAGTTTCCCCCGTTATGGGGTCCGCATTCTTACAATGCCGGAGCGGGCATGCATAAGGTAAAACTGGCAGCCGAGTTTATTCAAGTAAACATGCCGCTGGGCCGGGCGGGAACTTTAACGTTGCAGCAGGCATGGGATTTGGCCGCGTATATTGACAGCCACAAACGACCGCCTAATCCGATGCGGCACTGAAGGGTTGCGGTCATGAACCTTCCGCCGCCGGACGGTGCGATACCATCGAAAGCGGCGTGCTCCGGGCGGGGTGCCAGCGCCGCAACGTGCAATGCGGGCAATATACCGGCCGAAGGTGAGGGGGTTATGTTTATTCATAATCCGCCTCATCGTCGTCCTCAGGGTCGCCATCGTCGGGTTCATTTGCAAGATCATCCATCTCCGTGGGCATGATGATGACGCGTGTACCGGCGAGGCGGTCGTGGAATGAGCGGCGCTGTGAGACATCAAGGAACATAAGCAGAATATCCAGCACCAGCCAAAGGGCACAAACGGCGAGAGCCACCGGAAGCACGCCCTGCGGCACTGCGAATCGCGATGGAAACGATTCCGCGATGAACAGGCTTACGCCCAACAGCAAAAATACCAACATTGGCATGGCATAATAAACACCGCGCATCACACCCTGCATCAAGGTAATCGGTTCACCATCTCGCCGAACGATTTTGACCCCGGCGGCACGTTTGCCCCAGGTAGTCCCTCCGAATTGCCCAATTTGCACACCAAAATACAGGACGATAATTGCATAGCCCACCAGTGCGAAGACACAAATCCAAAAGGTAGAGCCAAGCGCCGCCAGGCCCGCCATGAGATAGAGCACGATCAGTACGGTAAAAGCCGCCCAATCCAGAAGGAAAGCCTTTAGCCGTCGCAACAGGCCCGCCGTGACAAGCGCCAAGTCCGGATTTTCGCCACTGAACAGCCGTTCAAGCAAAAGCTGCTTGCCTTTGGGCCCCACCCATCGACCACGGAAGAAGATGACCTGATCCGGGCGCAGTTTTTCGCCCGTGACCTCGCATCGGCGGACGCCGTTGGGATGAACATGGTCTCTCGATTCAGGCCGCATGGGAACAGGCTACATCTGGTTGTCGATTGTGTCGAGAGGGCAACTGGCCGCACGATGATGGCACCCTGGGCTACTTACGCGGCAAAAGTATGACTTTGGTGCCCGACAGGCGATCGTGCAGCGAGCGTTGCAAGTGAGAATCCACCAGCAGCGTCACCCGGTCCGCAATCCACCATCCAACGCCAATTATCCCCACCAGTAAATTCAGGAATCCGTACCATCTTATATTGGCCGGCAGGTAGACCTGATGAACCTTCTGGTAACCGAATATGAGTGTATAGAGACCTACAGGCAAAAGCACCAGTATTGGCAGGTAGTAGAGAACAGCGCGGAGCAGAGCGGTCCCGAGTGAAGGTGATGAGCCGTCCAGTGTGACCACCTTGAGCCGCCCCACCATCTTTCCCAGAGTTTGACCGGTTTTGTAATGCAGGAGAGCAAAATAAGCGACGACCAGCAGATCATCTACAACCCCGAGTACAAATTCGTCCACGACAAGCCAATGAGCGGGTTTGCCAAATGAGCTGCCAAATAAAATCGGTGGTTTACGCGTGGCGGCCCTGAATGCCGCAATAATGAAGATCAGAAGTAATTGGGCCATATACCCGGCCATTATCACGAGCCAATCAAAGGCGATACAACCAAACCGTCGCCAAAAACTTGGCCTTTGCAGCACGGTGGTGTCAATTGGTTCACCACTCTGGAGACGTTCAAGGAGGATTTGCTTGCCCTTGGGCCCCACCCACTTACCCTGAAATTGCACCATCTGATCGACGGTTAATTGCTCGCCCGTCACCTCGCAGGTGCCGACTTGTGAGGAATGCCCCTGGTTGTCGGAATCGGTCGGAATTGGAACAATCTCCTTCAGGCTATTGATCGTGGGGAGCGGCTAAAATATCCAGCGACAAAAGTTTGCACGCCAAGCTATTTCGGCGGCAAGAGTATGACCCTGGTCCCTGCCAAGCGGTCATGCAGGGCACGCTGCATGCGGGTGTCAGCAATAAGGCAAATAATGTCGGCTAACCACCAAAGCAACGACAGAAGGTAGAAGATCGGAAATATTTGGATCGTGGTGGTGAATAGCCCAACGGCCAAAATCGCAGACGGCATGGCGTAATATACCCCTCGAAGTATGCCGGTCCGCATATCCACCGGGCTGCCATCGAGCCGTACCACCTTTTCGCGCCCCGCGCGTTTCCCGAGGGTCTGGCCATAGGCCCCGTGTAAAATGCCAAAATAAGCGGCATTTATGACAAATAAAATCAGATTGCCGATTCCCGCGAATAACATGCCATGAGAAAATGCAAAGAACGATGTTGCATGCGGGTTCGAAATACCGGCGGCTGCCACCGTACCAAATATAAATTCTGTAATCAGAGACGGGACCATCAGCACGAGCCCATCGACGAAGATACAACCAAACCGTCGCCAAAAACTTGGCCTTTGCAGCACGGTGGTGTCAGTTGGTTCACCGCTCTGGAGACGTTCAAGGAGGATTTGCTTGCCTTTGGGCCCCACCAACTTACCCTGAAATTTCACCAGTGAATCGGCGGGTAATATTTCTCCAGTAACTTCACAGGTTCCAAAACCATTTGGTGGCGGCGAAGATTGACTCATGGCAACCCCCATCATCGTGACTTTTTAATAAAATAGTCAAGCGGAACACCTTTTTCAGGAGTTTCCCTGACGAAAAGTTGCCCATACTTTAACCGCAGAGCCTCGCGTTTGTCATCTGAGAACGGGGCGATAGATGGGAGAACCAAATACCTTTTTGTAATCGGTCCAATCACCTTCAACGGTGGGGTCGCTAACAGCGTCGAGCACCATCTGCACTTTGGCATCGAGATTGTCAATGAGGTTAATGATGACGGCCTCCGGTGTTTTGGGCGTCACGGCGGCACCGAATTCAGGTTCGCCGTGATGGGAAAGGATAAGATGTTCCAGCACCATAAGCACACGCGGAGACAGCGGGCGACCTAATTTGGCCGATACCTCTGATGCGCGCTTATGTATCCACATCGCTCCGAGTACAACGTGACCAATCAGGCGGCCGGTATCGGTATATTCAAAACCGAACTGGCTGGAGAGCTCCTCGGTTTTTCCCATATCGTGGAAGAACAGGCCCGCAACGACTAAATCCTGATTGATGTCGGGGTAGCGGGGGCAGATGACCATAGCAAGCTCAAGGACGCTAAGTGTGTGCTCCAGCAAACCGCCAAGCCATGCGTGATGGAGACCAGACGCCGCCGGCGATGTCATAAAGCGGTCCATGAAGGGCTTGTCCTGCAAGAATGAATCCACCAAGGCCTTGAGGTCGGCATCGGTAATGGTGGCCAAAATCTCATGAAGACTTTTGACCATATCAGGTACATTTTTGCCGGTCGTTCGGAGGAAGTCCGCCCGGTTGATTTTGTCGGGATTTTCTACCGCGGTAATTGACTCGGCAATCAACTGCAGATGGCCTTGATAAACCTCGATGCGCCCTTTGAGTTGCACAAAGCTGGGCGACTTTATTTTGTCGTACAGGTCGCGGGAGATGTTCCACATGCGGCAATGAATTTTGCCGGTGGAGTCCAAACATTCCGCCCTCAGGAACTGCTTGTTGGTACTGGTTGTGCCTAATACTTTGTCGGTGAGGACGAAGATCTGGTTAATCACATCCCCTTCTTGTAACTGATTGATGGCAATACGCTGCACGAAATTCCTCCGCGAAAAACAGGCACGGAGAGGTTAAGGCATTTAGCCATCGCCGACAACCACCGCACGCTGACATCCCCAGCATGGGCGTGGCCAAGTTTTGGGGCGGAGGTGAAATCGGTGAAAAGGAGACGATTGGCGGCGTTTACCGGGACCATCCCACAGGGCATAAGTGGATGGGGACATACACGCTTTTGGAGATGCTGCGCAAAATTGCCGCATACCCCCGCTTGTCCGCAGCGTTAGTCGCTGGTATTTGGGAGTTTTTTGCGTCCTATAATAAATTTTGGCCAATTTTGGCTAAAGTTTTTCATAGCCATGGATCGACAATTATGAGTCGGCTGAAATTCTCTTCAACCCCTGCATGGATGGTGGGGGTTGTTTCAGGGCCGCTGCGGCGAAAGGAGTCGCTGGTATGGGCGTCGTCGATAAAGGCGAATTGATTGATGCAATCCGCTTGCTGAATCACTCGGCAAAGGTTGAGTTTCTTCAAAAATTCACAGAAAGCGATCTGAGAGCCTACTTGGAGCGCGTGCGCACCAGTGCGACGGTGCTTTGTGCGCCATGGGTGGTAAGACCGCGCACGCCGCCCTGCTTTCGATGAGTCACCTTTCTGCAATTTGATCCACGGCGGGAGAAAAAAAGCCCTCGCTGCCACCTTGATTGAATGACGGTTCGGCAAGGAATCTGGTATTCTCACCTGCCAATGAGGCCAGCGACCTGCATGTTTTTGCCCTGCCGGTGCCGATGTTTTTTGGCGGTGCTATTGCCATCGATGATTGCCGCGACATTCCCGGTCATGGCGGCCGGGCACCATCCGAAGGCCCCACTGCTAATTGACGGCCAACCGGTTGAAATTATCGGTGGTGCCGTGAAGTTTACAGGCAGATTGACCGATGGCAGGCCCGGCACGGTTTCTACCGCTTCGGGCATCTTGCGTTTATCGGCCGATGTCATTCGGTGGCCAAGTGCCCGCAAACCGCTTTATATTTTTCGCAAGGCGTTTCTCACCGGGCGCATTGATTATGCCAAAGCGGGAAGCTCATCCGTCCGTTTCAGCCTCTCCAGCGGAACATTTCACATGGCCAGCTTTCATTGGAAAAGCCTGCTGCTGGATTCCATCAGTGGCGGCATAAATTATCATCGGGGGTCGCTGGTGGTTAAAAGCTGCCACGGAATGCTACGGCATCATCCATGGACCTTGATGGCGGAATATCAGCCTGCCAGCCGCATACTGCATGCGTCGTTAATGATGACCAATATTAACCAGAAATTGCTTTTTCAATTTTTTGCGCCATCCAAGCTGGATGTAATCGGGCCGGCCAGAGTCAGCGCTGAATTCACATGGAAACCCCATCAGCGCCCGGTCGGTAGCCTGAGGTTAAGTTCCGTCGGGCCGGGACTGTTAAAAATAAAAAATGTTCCCATTCTCTCCCAACGGGTGGTCAATGCTTATGGCCGTCGAATGGCCACCCTGATGATGGAAGACCTGCGGGAATATCCTTTCGTAACGGAACGGTTAACGGCCAGAGAAACGGCCAAGGGGATGCAGATACGCTTTCATTTTTTAAGGGGAAAATCTAACCCGCAGAAACTCAAGCCGCACCTGATAAAAATTGACGGCCATGAAGTTATGTACCGCCCGCGCGATTTGAAGTCTTACAGCAGCACCATCACGCTGCCCAACACGGGCATTTACAAGCTTTACAAACTGGCACGCGAATTCACCCACCCCGATGCCCACTGATCGACGGCGGGATGCGAATTGCAAAGGCCCTGCTAAAATAAATGTTGGTTTGATGCCAGGAGAATCTTTATGCAATGGCAATGCAGCAGTTTTATCCGAATGATGGCGGCGGGATGTTTGGTTGTCGGTGCGGGCTTTCTGGCCGGTTGCCTGCGCACGCATAACGATGTGGTATTGAGCCAGCAAAAGCCGCTGGAGGTGAATGTCAATTTGCATGGTAAGTTTACGGTGGTGATTCAGGAACAGGCGCAGCAGGGTATGGATTACATTGCCGGTGACACATCGCAGATTCCCAGTGTAACGCCACCGGCAGACAAAAATAAACGGCTTCCCATCTGCCAAC
>JAJZKY010000104.1 GCA_021803885.1 Planctomycetota bacterium | reverse complement strand
CCCTCGTATTGCCTCACATAATTCTGTTACCGGCTGCGTCATCAGTGATGTTACCGGAGACATCTTCCCGTTCGCTCTTGGCCGGGTTGCAACCGGCAAAAGAGGAACGTCAGCCTGCCGCCAAAGGCGGCCGGTTCCGCCCGGGCCGTGTGCATTACATTCATGCCCATGGACACCTCCGCAGGTGACGGGGCGACATGATGCAGCTCCGGCCGCTGGTAGCATTTCAGGTGAGGCAACGATCCCAGCCGGTAACATTTTGAGTGACGCAATGCGAGGGCCTTCTGCGCGCCGTAAAAGTCACACCGTGACGCCCACGCACCGGAGAGTCGCCGCCTAACTGCGTTCGTCCCTCGCAATCCATTCTCCCTTCTTGATGTCGCTGCTGAACTCCATTCGCTTCCGGGGACGATTTTGTGACTGTGATCACCGTTTACCGCTAACTTCTTCAGCGCCACCGCGTCCTGCCGCTACACGACAAGACTTGGCTCGTCGCGGCTGCACTTGCGCCTCTTTATGTCTCATCACGTTTCTCGTCATCGACCGCAACGGAACCTAAATGGCACGGAACGCGGATTCACGCTCATCGAATTGATGCTCGCAATCGCAGTCATCGCGATTTTAGCGGCTATTGCGATTCCGTCTTATCAGCAATATGAGCTCAAGGCACAAGACGCGCAGGCCGAGAAAGACATCACCGAAATTGAGGCGCAAATTGCGCTCTACTACCAGGTTCACCAGCAACTTCCGCAATCGCTTGCCCAAATTGGCGACGGATCACTCCTCGACCCATGGGGGCACCCCTATCACTATCTCGATTTTACCGGGTTGACTAATATCTCCCAAGTTCGCAAGGACCGGAACTTAATCCCGTTAAACACCGATTACGATTTGTTTAGCGCTGGGCCGAACGGCGCGTGGATGGCGCCGATCACGGCGAAATCAAGCCTGGATGACGTCATCCGGGCTAACAACGGCGCGTACGTCGGGTTAGCGTCAGATTATTGACAATGACCTTGCGATTCGCCCCAGACTATCTGCGCGGACGACTCGCCCGACGTCTACTCTTAGTGTTCGTATTCACCTCTGTTGCACCCGTTCTAAGTTTGGGTCTGTTCTCCTATTGGAGAATTTTGCACGACACGCGCGCAATGCGCGAACACGAAATTCAGAGAAACTTGCATACCGCCTCTCTGACATTTCTTGCCGAACTTCAGCAAGCCAGTGCCCAACTCACTTCACGCGCGTCCGGACACCTCAATGTCTGGGAACAGGGAATTTTGTTCAACACGGTTGAAGTGTTGCCGCTCGGGAAGCAGTGGTCCAGAATTTCTGCGGAAAATGGCATCGCACAATTTCAACTTTCGAAACTCAAAAATGGTTCCACTGCGATTATCTGGTCTTACGACGCACATCGCCAGCCAGATTTAGTTATGTTTCGATTGACTCCGGACCAAAAGGAATTGGTGCGTGCGCGCCTGAATACGGCGGCAATGTTGCAGGAGATAGCAGGACCGCACCGAAGTGGCGTTCTTGCGCTGGTGAATTTCTCAGATCCCCATATGATAATCGGTTCCTCGGAAGATCCTGTACCTGCCAGTCTTCGCTCCACTCTGAGTTCGGCATCGCTCACTCCCGCAGGCACGCTTGCCTGGACTGGCAAAGGTTCGCGCTGGATGGGTTCAATCTGGGATTTGTTTTTGCCCGGAACTTTCTCCGCCGCACCTGCAGGCATGGTGTTTGCGGAACCCCGCTCGTCGGCGTACGCACTTCATGGATTGCGCTGGATGATTCCGCTCTCGTTGCTCGGAACTGTGGGATTCGCCGTGCTCATCGCCATGCGACAGCTGCAACGATATCTCGGGCCGCTGTCGGTTCTGGCGGCAGCAACCCGACGACTTACCGAAAACCACGAACACACCCATGTCCGTATTGACACTGGAGACGAACTATCCGCTTTGGGTTCCGACTTCAATCGAATGGCAGATGAATTACTGCGCCGAGCCAGATATGACGGTCTGACTGGATTGGCGAATAGAGAGTTTTTCCGTCAGTGCCTTCAGTCTAGATTATCTGACGAATCCCGGCCCAAAACTGCCCTGCTCTACATCGATGTCGATGGATTTAAGAAAATAAATGACAGCGCGGGCCATGCGGCCGGGGACGCCGTATTGAGTGCCGTCGCGGTGCGGTTACGAGCTTGTGCTAATGATGACGTTATCGTAGCGCGCCTCGGGGGCGATGAGTTCGTGGCCGCTCTGAGTGGCAGTGATGTCACCGCAAGGGCCGAGGACCTAGCGACCCGTATACAAAGGTCGCTTCAATCCCCGTTCGGGATTAAGGGTTGCGAAAGTGGAATCTCAGCGAGCATTGGCATCGCGGAATCTCCGATCGATGGAACGACCGTGGAAATGCTCTTGAAAAACGCGGACCTCGCGATGTACGAGGCAAAAGTGGCGGGCCGCAATAGAGTGGCAAGATTTTTCCCGGAGATGCTCGCACGCCGCCAAGAGGAGCTCGCGCTCGAAGCCAAGCTCCAAGGGGCGATAACGCGAGACGAATTATATATTCTTTATCAACCCCTAACGTATGGCAAGAGGCTGGCGGGTGTCGAGGCTCTCTTAAGGTGGCGCCAGGCGGATGGAACTGAAGTTGGCCCCGATGTGTTTATTCCGTTAGCCGAAGCAACCGATCTGATTAATGTAATAGGTCGATGGGTGTTGCGTCGCGCGTGCTCCGATTTCTCTGGATGGGCGGCCGAAGGAGTTGCCCCAGATTATGTTTCTGTCAACGTTGCCCCGAGACAGTTAGTGCAGACTGACTTTATTTCGATGGTAGACGCCGAACTCAAGGAGGCTGGAATGCTGCCTAGCCAGCTGCAGATCGAGATAACCGAGAGCGCCGTGGTGGAGGGAGAATATGTCGAGCAAGTTCTTCATTCCATACGTAGCCTGGGTATACGCATTGCGTTGGATGACTTTGGCACCGGTTATTCGTCACTGAGTGAACTTCATCGTCTCACGTTCGACGTTATTAAAATTGATCGGTCGTTCGTAATGGATTTGCCCTACAGCCGGACAGCGCTGCAAATCGCTCGTACAATTATTAGCATGGGTCACGGACTGCAGAAGGATGTGCTAGCCGAGGGTGTGGAAACGGAAGGACAGAGACTCGTACTGCACCGGCTTGGTTGTGACGCGATGCAGGGATATCTCATCGGTCGCCCAGTCAATGCGCATGCGATCCGTGAGCTGTTTTGTCGAGAATTTGCGCACGCCGCGGGGGACACTTCACGGGTTGTCAGGTCCTCGTAAATCACGGGGCAACGGGCAACTTTCAAAAATGGCGTGAAGCGCACCGACAGGTACTCTGCAGGAGCCGACCATGGCCAGGATCGGGCATGCATTCGCAATATTGGTGTAGTGGGACATGGGCGATCTGGCTCACGGAAGGTTCCACGTTCCTACCATGCCGCAGAGTCCGGAGAGTGCCAGTGGTGAGGAACTCGCGTTCGGCGCTGGCAGATGGGGGCGTCCGCGCCGAGGTCAACTCCGTTGTGCACCGCTAATGCGATCTACAATCCTTCACCGCGCGAATACCTCCGCTCCCGAACAGGGCGCCGATTAGGTAGTGGACGCTGCGGTCAGGACTCTTTATAGCAGGGCTTGTTAAGTGCGCACCCGATAAGGCCTGCGCCTGCGATCGACCATCTTCTGCGCGGCGGAGGCGACAAATATCTTCCGTGTTGCCGACGTGCGAATTCGAGTGGATTTCACTGCGAAGCAATTTTTGGACCCGTTTATGAGTTCAATTCATTCAATCGCGTGCG
The DNA here is from genome assembly GCA_021803885.1 of Planctomycetota bacterium. The sequence continues at coordinate 6,698 of JAJZKY010000104.1, read as the reverse complement.
ATTAGCGCCAAAGCGCGAAAGGACGATGTAATAGACAATACCGAGCACAACCCAGGATGCACCGAGTATTTTTGCCGTGTTGTCCATGCCGGCGAGGACATAAAGAATTACAACGAAACCAGCGACCGGACAAAGCAGATGTTTGACCCAGGCGCCCGTACGTTTTTTAAAAAAATAATGGTAAACGACCGCAACGTGCAGCATCGCGAAGCTACTCAGTGCGCCAAAGTTCACGACTCTGCTTAGATCATCGATATGTTTGACAAAAATTAAACCCACGAGCAGTGAGACTGCTGCTACCAGTAGGGTGCTGACGTATGGTGTCTTGAAGCGCGGGTGCACAATTGCCAGCGCCGCCGGCAGTTTCCGGTCACGGGCCATGGCGAACAACACTCGAGAGACTGCCGCCTGAGCCGCCATCGCGTTTGCTATTCCGAATGAGATTACGACGGCAAGAATCGCCACCATCTTAAGGACGGGGCCGCCGGCGCGATCGGCCACTTGGTAGAAGGCGGTAGCCGCTGAGTGGAAATGCATCCCTTGGGCAAGATCCGCGGCGATCCATGTTTGCAGCACAAAGAGCGCGCCGATGAGTATCAGCGAAAGCACTGTAGCGCGAGCGATGCCTTTGTGCGAGTCGGCGCTCTCCTCCGACAGCGTCGAAATTCCGTCAAAGCCGAGGAATGACAGCACCGCGATCGAGGTCGCACCCGCCACAGTGGTCAACGAGAATTTTTTCGGATCGTATAGCGGCTGAAGCGTCAGGTGACCGGCACCCGCCCCCATATACAATGCTCGTAGGCCAAACGCGATAAAGATAGCAAGAGTCAGTAACTCGAGTGCCAGCAGCGTCTTGTAGAGGCGTGCGGTGAAGCGCACCCCGAGCAGGTTGGCTGTGGCATTCACTGCAACGAAGGCAATCAACCAAATTGAAATCGGGATTCCTGGCAGCAGGGGCTGCAACGCAACGGCTGAAAACAGATACAGAAGCGCGGGAATGAGGATGTAGTCGAGCAGGATGAGCCAGCCGGCAAAAAATCCCAAGGTCTCATGCAGGCCACGTTGGACGTAGGCGTACACGGATCCGGCAAGCGGAAACGCCTGCGACATCGCCGCATAGCTCAATGCGGTGAAGAGCATGCCAGCCATCCCGATCAGATAGGCCAGCACCACCATGCCATGAGCATCGTTCCATACGAAGCCGAACACCGAAAACGGTGCTATCGGCACCATGAAGATCATGCCATAGACGATGAGATCGAGAGGGCTGAGTGCCCGATCTAATTGATCTTCATAACCGAATGATTCCAGCGACATGGCGGGGAATGCGCGGGCAAATTGGTGATCTACGGTGAGTCTAGGGGCAGTCTGGCACGTGGTAAAGTGCGGCATCGTGGCACGTAGGGTCTGGCATGACGCACCGGCACACTATCCATTCGCAGCATTACGGCTGGGATAATAGCTTATCGGCCGCAATCTCGATTGCACCCGGAGAGACTCTGGAGTTCGAGGTGCAGGACGCCTCGGGCGGGCAATTCACACGCGATTCCGGCGATGCAGACGTTGCGAGTCTTGATTTCTCGCGCGTCAATCCTGTCGTCGGTCCGGTGTACATCGATGGAGCCCAGCCGGGGGACATCCTGCGCGTTTCGGTCTTGGGATTTGTCCCGTCCGGATGGGGATGGACTGCCAACATTCCCGGTTTCGGACTCCTCGCTGAGGATTTCAGGGAGGCGGCACTGCGGATTTGGCATTACGATGCGCATTCGCTGTCCCCTTGCGCATTTGGGGCAAGCGCCCGCGTTCCTTTGAAACCGTTCACCGGCACCATTGGAGTTGCGCCCGCGGAGAGCGGCCGCCTCGATGTGGTGCCACCACGGCGGGTTGGCGGGAATATGGATCTGCGCGACATCGCCTCGGGGGCGGAACTGCATTTGCCAGTGGAAGTTCCGGGAGCACTCTTCTCCGTCGGGGACACCCATGCGGCGCAGGGGGACGGAGAGGTTTGTGGGACGGCCTTAGAGAGTCCGATGCGCGTCGCATTGCGTTTCGACCTCATCAAGCAGCAGCCGCTTGCCTTCCCGCGTCTGATCACCAACGGACCGGTTACGCGCCACCTCGATGAGCGGGGCTATTGGGTGACGACCGGCATTGGGCCGGATCTCATGGTCGCAGCCCGCGACGCGGTGCGCTCAATGATCGATTGGCTGACGCGCGAACAGGGCATGCCCGCAGTCGATGCCTACATGCTTTGCAGCGTGTGTGGCGACTTGCGCATCAGCGAGATTGTCGATCGGCCCAACTGGACCGTTTCCTTCTATTTTCCGCGACGCGTTTTCGACTGAAGGGGCCGTATGCGTCGGAGTCGCGCCACCCCGCGCATTCGACAACCGGGTCGGGCAGAGAAATTCACGCTGATGTTGAGAGGTGTTGCAGGTCTAACCCCCTGATTCGTCGAGTTGCGCCAGAGGGTACGCGCTCCGGCACCGTATCTGTGGCGGAGGCACAACGAGCATCTTAACGACGCCTGATGACGGGCGTCTCCGGCTGATGGGTAGAAGCTGCGGTGAGCTAGCGCGCGAGTAGGCGCTCATTGTCCCAACCCGCGATGATTCAAAAGGGGCTTTGGAAAGTCGCGAGCGGTAGCTTCTGAGCACGCGCCACGGCGATCGCCGAGCGGGAGCCCGGCCTTTTGGACGGCACGGGCATGAGATCCGGCGGTAGCTTTTGTTGCTGTCACGGCTTAGGTAGACTGCTTCCGGGGGTGCAAATTGGGGAGCAGCTGTGATTGACGAGCAGCGCGAGCAGTTGCTGAGCCAGATTTTGGCCTACCGCGGAGCATTGCGGCGTTACTTGCGTAGGTTCACCGTCCGCGCCGATGAGGTCGACGATCTCGTTCAAGAGGCCTATGTGCGGGTCTGCGCCATGCCGGCCGGTCAAGTCGTGGAATCTCCTCGAGCGCTGATTTTTCGTATTGCGCGCAACCTCGCGGTGGACCGCTCCCGCCAAGTCATCGCTCAGGCTACGGACGCAGTGGCGGATTTCGAGTCCCTGAACGTCCTTACCCCTGTGACCGACCCAGTAGATCAGCTAGATTCCGACCGTCGGTTTGAGGCCTTCTGCGCGGTGGTTGATGAGTTGCCGCCTATCTGCCGACGTGTGTTCATTTTGCGCAAAGTCTACCAGCTGTCCCACGAAGAGATTGCTGATGTGCTTGGGATGGCGCACAGCACGATCGAGAAGCATGTGACCAAGGGGCTGTTACGGTGCCGAAGTCGGCTGCGGGAACTCGGCGCCTTAAATGAACCGGAGCCAGAGGCGCTCTGGAAACCCTCGGACGAGAAAAGCGTATGAACCGAGTGGTGAGACTGAAGTCGCAGGCGCAGATCGACGATGAAGCGGCCACGTGGACTTGGCGGCTGGATAGCGGAACGCTGAGCGCTGCGGAGCGCGCGGAATTCGAGAACTGGCTGCGTAGGGATTCACGCCACCGGCGAGCCTTCGACGAGTTCAGTAAGACGTGGCGTTCACTCGATCGGCTCTCTGAAATTAAACGCGATGAAAAGATCGCCACGCTTGCGCGCGCGACGCGCCGATGGACGGGCCGTAGGCAATCACCAAAACTCTGGATTGCCGCGGCCACACTGTGTCTGGGGGTAATCGGCGCCGCCTGGTTCGAATCGAGGCCGCACAGCGAAGTATATTCGACCATCGTCGGGCAAGAGCGCACCGTGACCCTGGCTGACGGCTCGGTGGTCGCGCTGAATACCAATACTCGCATCAAAGTGCAGTTTTCCCGGAGGCGCCGAGTCATCTATCTGTTGAAAGGCCAGGCTCACTTTCACGATGTTCCCGAGCGTACGAGACCTTTCTACGTGCTAGCCGGCAATGCCCGAGTTCAGGCGATCGGCACTCGGTTCGAGGTAAGAGTACGCGCCCACCGGCTGGTTGACGTTTTGGTCAATCAAGGGCTTGTCGAAGTTCAGGCGGAATTTGGCCATTCTTCGGCGGTGCCTCAGATGCAATCGTTAAAAGCTGGTCAGCGGCTAGCGATTGATGGTCGACGCATGCGGGTAACCTCCATCAGTCCCGGACGAGTCGTCGACGATCTGTCTTGGCGTTATGGCGCGCTGGTTTTCAACAATGAACCACTGGCGCGGGCCACCGCCGAGGTCGCCCGCTATACCCACGCGCATATCGTACTTCGCCCTGGCGTAGGGCAACTGCGCATCAGCGGACGTTTCAAGACAGACGACGTGCGCGGATTCTTTAAAGCACTTGCGCTGGCCCTTCCGGTACAAGTCAATCACATCCGGCCCAATCTGATCACCATCGGACATCGCTGACCTCCGTCCGACTTAGCCATCGGATTCGCAGGCTTTTTGTTGCCCCCGCGCAACACCCCTACCCGGATCGCTCGCCCCGAAATCGCCCCACTTTTGGTCATTTGTTCCGGCGAGTAGTGGATATTTCGGCACGGCTCGTCATCTCTTTGTAGCGGCACGTCAATCCGCTTAGCGCGGAGATCCGGGTACGACGTCGGGCACCTGCTCTGTGCTCGAGCGTCGTGCGGGGGGACACATGAACAACACAATTTTCGAGGAGCGATGAATTATGAAGCGGTGCAACCACGTAGTCTCCTTCGCCGTAGCCCTAGCGCTCGGATCTGCAGGCGCGGCCGCCCATGCGGCCGCCCAGCCGAGCAGCCCGTCGGATCAACTTGCAGAGGTCATCGTCACGGCCACCAAGCGCAAGACCCTTGCGCAAGACACGCCGATCAGCATGACGGTGCTGACGTCTGCAAATATCGCCGATCGCGGCTTGACCGATTTCAATACGCTCGCGCAAGGCATTCCGGGTCTCTCAATGCGCACCTCGGGACCGAACGAGACCGAATACGAGATGCGTGGTCTGAACTCCTCGGGCGGTAACACCTCGATGGTCGGGGTGTACCTGGGCGATATCGCGCTGTCAGCACCTGCCGCGGAGCAGCTCGGTAAAGTCGTCATCGATCCAAATCTCTACGATTTGCAGCGTGTCGAGGTCTTGCACGGCCCGCAGGGCACTCTCTACGGATCGAGCTCGATGGGCGGCACGGTCCGCTTGATTCCGGCCAGTCCCGAACTTGGGAAATTCGACTCTTCCGGAGAGACGATCGTTTCCGACACCGGGTCCGGCGGTGGAATTAATTTCACGCAAAACGGGATGGTCAACCTGCCATTCGGTTCAACAGCCGCGCTGCGCTTGGTCGGCTCGCATACCACAACCAGTGGGTGGCTGAACCGGTACGTACTTGCTGACGGTTCCGTGCAGTCCGACACATGTCCGAGCGTCCCCTGCTACCGACCCAGTAATTTTTACAGCGCCCCGATCATCTCGACGACTTCCGGAGTTAATTCATCGACGGACGATTCCTTCCGCGCCATTCTGCTCTATCAACCAAATAGTCAGCTGAAGATCACTCCGATGTTGATGTGGCAGCAGGACACAGCCAACGCACCGAACGCCGTGGATGTCAACGGCTCGCCGTCAAATCCAACTATGCCGGTGCAGAAAGGCCACTATGAAATCTATCAGGCATCTGAGCCACAGACAGATCGGTTTACGCTAGGCAGCCTGAAGATCCAGTATGCGATCACGCCGAACATTGGCCTGACGTCGATTACCGGGCTTTGGTCAAACCACGCGCTCGTTTCTCAGGACGGGTCTGAAGAAAATGCCAGCTCAGCAGGGCTGGGTTCGGCTACACAGGCATTTCCCTACGACACCAGCGCGGGCGGCATAGGTCCCACCGGCCCTGGTCCGTTCGGTCCTGGCGTCGAAGAGCGCGACTACACCCGGCAGATGAGCGAAGAGCTGCGAATCGGCTCTCAGGGCGCTGGTCGACTTCAATGGCTAGCCGGATACTATTACCAGGACTTGCAGTCTGAATGGGACATGTGGTCCGTCAATCCCCAGGCAGGTCCAATCGCAAATGTCTATGTCGATTACCAACCGCAAACCATATTGCAGAACGCGGCGTTCGGTAACATTTCGTGGAAATTCCCAGACGGGCTTACCGCCTCTGCGGGCGTTCGCTGGTACCACTACTCATATTCTCAGGTCAACACTGAGTACGGCGACTTCACCCCATATGGATTTGCCAATCTTTTGAGCGGCGCGCCGACGTTAGCTGGGAATACCGCCCCACTCATCACCACGGCAGGAGGGGGCGCAAGCGGCACGAACCCCAGATTCGATCTGCGCTGGCAGATTGACAGCAACCATATGGTATATCTGACTGTTGCTAAAGGATTCCGCTTAGGCGGCACAGACCAACCCTTTGTCGGATATAACTACCCGGTGACACCCGCCATCTGCGGCGCGCCGACCTCTCTTGTCCAGATTCAACAGTGCGGACTTCAGGCCAAACTTTCGGCGACACCGACCCAAGCCGGTACTACATATACCTCGTTGGCTAATTTCCCAAATGTAAATTCGCAGGGGGTTCCACAGTTTAATTCCGATTCAGTATGGGATTACGAAATCGGAACTAAGAATGAATTCTGGCATCAACGCGCGCTATTCAACCTGACCGCATATTTCGAACGATGGATGGACCCGCAGATATCAACGAACATTGCTGGATTTGGGTTCACTGTGAATGGCGGAAACGCCAACATTTATGGTCTGGAGAGCGTCGACTTCCGAAGCAGCAA
>JAJZKY010000103.1:4845-10681 GCA_021803885.1 Planctomycetota bacterium | reverse complement strand
CTTGAGCAGGCTGAGCGTTGGCAAAATGATTTGTGACGAACGGAAGTCGGCGGTTTTGGCCTGCGTATCCAGCCAACCGAGGTCGTTGTGACATGTGCAGTTCAACGAAAAGGTTCCGCCCTCAAAGTAGGAAGCATGATATGCGGGTACAAGCAGCTTGCGCTTACAACAGAATTGAGCTGACGGCGAAACAACTTCAAATTCCATCTCGACGTCTTCAAATGGAGCGGGAATCCAAACATCTTGCCGAGTGGTTGCGCTCGATGGAATAGGGTCCAGGGGGACCCGTCTCAAGATTGCGCCTCGATGCGAGACCACGAGTTGACCGCCCGTGATTTCTTTTCCCGGATTGATGAGGTGTAGTGTGGCGGATTGAACCGCTTGATCGCCGTCAACGTCGTACATTTTGTAGGTATCGATTTCAAAGGAAATCGCGTGCTTTTGGGGAAAGATGCGAATTTTGCCAATTCCCGTCTCCTTCCCGCCATGCTTCGGCCACACGTCTTCGATAGTTATGCGGACTCTGGATGTTTCCCTGGCCTGGGGAAGTGTAATGATCTGAAAATAGTCGGCCTGGCGAAGCTCCGCGTCCACAGCAGCGCCATCCGAAAAGCCAATTCGGATGTGCCGTGGCGCTTCAAACCATTGCGCGCGATTGTGGATAAGAATGTTGTATATATCATCTCCCTGCCCGCGGATATCATGTGGCAGGGCCTTCGGGAGGATCCAGATTTCTCTTACGGAGCGCGCTTCCGGAAATCCAATCTCGATCCAAGCGCCAGATGTTTGCGCATCAGCTTCCCACCCAGCCATAAGGTCGGGGCTGAAAGTGTGTAATGGAATATACCCCTCCGGGGGAATCGCGACATGGCTGGAAGCGCGGACACTGGCTTTGCGATCCAGACTGGCCCAGTTTGGATTTTCATAGGGTTCTTGGATCTCTGCCCCAAGGAGACGGGATGCTGCCCCAACACCTGAAATTGAGTTAGAGATTGCACAGGCAAATGCGCTTTGTAAAAAATCTCTTCGATCCATAGATTCGCCACCTGACTCCTTGCTAAGGACACTTGACAAAGTTCACAACCTGGTAAAACAATTGCTGTTCTTAGCAAATTTCTTGGGGGATTACATCCATTAGTGTATAGGTGCTTGCAGCGCATCCTTACCTACGATCCGCACGGTGACAATTTCATGTGGATGGATCGTGAATTGAAAGCCATTCTCTTCCATGAGCGACAGTGGATTTCGGTTCCGTTCTACCGCGTCGGTCTGCCATGCTTGTTGTAGCTGTAGCAGCGGCGTCTGCGCGGTCACTTTGCGTGTGGCGCCACCAATATCTAGAAAACGCAGGATTGTGCCATTTCCATCCTCGGCGGGCTTCCAGGTATCGAGCAGCAGTTCCGAGTCATTCACTTTGAGAAAACTGCCTTGCTTACCGTCCAACGGACGCGGCAGATTGAGCGCCTTGTCCTGGGATGTGACTTCATCTTCCTCAAGCGGCGTCATCTCCTCCCATCCCGACCGGCTTAGTTCTGTAGCTTGCGTTGACGGGGCGCTGGTAATCACATAGCGGAAGCGAAAGTGTCCGCCCTGCCCAGCGCGATAATTGGTGTCCCAATAGTTGTTCATGACATAGGAGAAGATGGTCCCTGGACGCTCGCCAAACTGGGTAGGCCATGCGCCGCGGTTGATATCGCCCAGCGTGACCATAGACGCATCGAGTGGCATCACCGTTGCCGAGATTCCATTCTGCTGTACCGACACCCAGTGCTGCACGGAGAACCATTCGTGGCCGGCACCGGGGTACATGTCTCTCGCCGGATTCACGACGCCGGTCTGTATCTCATACTGGAACTGTGGCCTGTCCATGGCGAATGGAAAGGCAAAATAGACAGCTTCCTTTGTGTCCACTTCCTTCTTGTTCACGTCTTCGACGAATTCTATCTTCTTCTCCTGCTCGAAGAGCCGGATCTCCGCCGCAATCTTCGGCGTGTTGGTGTCCGTGCTTTCCATGCGCGCAACCCAGCCATAGGGCGTTCGTGTAACTGCAATAAGACGACCCTCCGTTGCCGGATGAATTTGGAGCTCGACGACTTTCGGATAAACGGAGCTGTATTTCAGCATTCGGTTGGGGGCTCGGTCCCCGCCAGTCACATATAAATATTGCCCGAATCGATAGGGACTTTGTCGGTTCACCAGTTCGCGCTGCAATTGTTTGTCATAGATGCTGCGTACCGCACCGGTTTCGGTGTCCAACTGCACGCGGTAGTAAGGGCTTTCGAGAGTCGTGGTCTGGGTGATTGTAGCCGGGGCCGTAGGGTTCTTTGCTGGACGCAACTGAAAGACCTTATATCCAACGGCTGGAACAGCCTGTGCAACAAACTGTACATGATGAAAGTTGTTCCCGCTGCGAAGCACTTGATAGGGGACCGCCCGACCTGTCGATTTATCGACGATCTCCTCATCATTATTCAGATCGAGCGACACCAATCCGCTGCGGACCCAGTTCAAGGCATTGAAAACGATTAGGCTGCCACGGCCAGCAGAGATCGAATCCGCCAGACTCGCCATGCTGTTGCGCGCCACAAAATCCGCGAGTGCATGAGCGTTCACAGCGTACATGTCTTTCACCGCCAACTGCTTTACGGCTTCACTACTTGTGGGATCGGACACACTGTTGTCAGAATCCCAGGTGTGCTCATCCATCAGCACCATGTTCGTCCACATTCGATCCAGGTCTTTTTTGTCCGCTGCAAGATGCGTATTGACCAGCGAGGTCAGCGTTGCCAACTTCTCTGCCGATGGCCCGCGGCTTTCATTCTGACGCTCCATTGCCGCGTAATACGCGTCGGCAGCGATACCATCCTCCCAATAGGGGCCGCCATCTCCTCTTACGGTTGGAATCTCATTGCCAAACTGTTGTGCGATGTTGTTGAGAGCATCGTAAAAGCCCGAGTACTGCAATCGCGGGTATGCGTAGACGCTGTTCCACAGCCGCGCCAATTCCGCCTGCTGCGGGAACAAGTCGGTATTCTCCACCTGTGTGCCATAAAGAATGGCAGCATTCGCATGGTAGCCGGGATGCTCATATTGCTGAAGGAACAACGGCAGCATGTCGTACCCTGCCGAAAGGACCGGAGGCAAACCGAAAAGTCCTTGCATCTGCTGATAGTTGCGCGAGTACCAGAACAGGACCTTCTGTCCGTCCGGGCCCTCCCACCAAAATGGGGAGTTTTCATTTAGACGTCCCTGTATCAGCACGGGTGCATGAGAACTATCGTTGCCGGAAAGAAGATAGTGAATTCCGGCGGAGGCCAGGACCGAAGCATAGGACCACGAATACGATGGAACGTCCGTAATATTGGCGTAGTTGAATGGCGTTCCGTGCGCGCGGCTGAAATTGGCGCTGCCATACAACGAACGGACCAGGGTCTCCGCCGTCGGAAAGCCGGTGAGCAGATTGGCGTATTGCGCGGGAACGAACAATTGCTGCTTCTGTATGGCGACAATCGCACGCTGCTGTTCCGCAGGTGTGCGCGTCTTCAGAAACTGCGCCAGGTCCCATTCCCCGTCCATGCTGAAGCGGAAATCGGGATGCTGCGCCGTCAGATCCATCGCCTCGTCAATGGCCCGGCTTTGGATGGACGCGACCTTGGCCTGGTAGTCCGAATATCCGATGTCGAGATGGATGTGCGGTACGAGAAATAAGGTCCACTTTTTTTGTGGGTCAATGGATTGTTCCTGGTGCTGTGCGTGGCCTGCCACGTTCCATGCGAGATACGCTCGCGTCTGTGCCGGAAATTCCGGCACAGCGAATTCAAGCTTTTCTTCGCCAAAATCCTGACCACCCTGAAGCGGCTGACGATAGTGCTTGCCCGCTATGGCGAGAGACACTCCGCTGCCTGGCTTCGGCTGCTCGCCATAGCGAATAAAGACGTCGACCATCTCGTCGAGTTGATTCTGCTGCTGTTGGTAGAAGATGGTGGGAAAAATTTGCGCAGAAGAAGTTTGAGGACGAAAGCCTCCCAGGCCTTGGTCGAGTTCGATCGCGTCATAGGTCAGGCCAGCACCGGGCGCTACTTTATCCGCTTTCTCGATTGCCTGTAGCGTAATTTGATTGGAGCCTAAGTGCAGGTAGTTTCCGGGAAAGTCGAACATAACATTGGCATATGAGTCATCGTTCTGGTCGCCATCGCTGTAATCGGGCCGCGGGTGAAAATAAAACGTTCCAAATTTGCCATTGATGCCGACCTGTAGAGCTGGCACGCCCGGACCCTCGATCATAAACGCGACGCGTAGCTGGTAGGCCGCAACGGGAGCATGGTCCAAAGAAAATGTGATTGCATGAGGGGCCGAAGCATAGTTCGTGTTTTTAGCGTTTGCCTCTGGAATCAATTCTGTCGGCTGTTTAGAGTACCAGTCTTTTGCAGGATTGCTCTGTCCGACGACGAAGTTGATCGGCTGCTTGGGTGCTCTAAGGACAAACCCTACCGAAGAGTGGTCGAATACTCCGATCTTAAAAACTATGCTGGCGTGATTGGTCTGAGCTTTCGCTGTGGTCAAGCTAAAACCTGCCAGGGTGAAAACCATCCATCCACTCATTACTGCTGTTTTTAGTCTCATGGCAGTCTCCAAATCCCTCTCTTACGTTGTACCTATCCAAATTGAACGAATCCACCCAGTGGGCAATTCAAACAATACTTTTACAGCGAACTGGATTTCACGCGCGGGGTCGCCGGTTAATATTTCTCCGAATGTGGAAGATTGAACATTATTGACCGGTGCTCGTAGTTGATGTGATAGAACATATTAAATTTGAACAAAAGATGTATCCAAAATCGAACCCAATTTCATTGACAGAACCAGGAGGTGTCGAGACCGGGAATTCATGTAGTTATATGCCCCCTTGAGCCACACATCTCGATTTAATTAAGAGCCACGGTTGACGCGCACGATGCAGGAATTCTGATGGTTGTTACTGGACCGTACCGATCTTGGCCGGTTGTCCAGTTGCTTTCATCCTGCATCAGTTGCCTCTTTAGCGGAGTTTTTGACAGGGCCCTTCCCTCCAAGAACACCTTATGTGTCCTATAGCCATGGACTTTCACGATATAAGACCGCAGTGCAGGGTCGAAGGATCCCGTCGGCTTCTCGAACTCGAGATTTATCGAGGTCGCATTGCTGATTGCGCTAATCACCTGACGGTAATATGCTCCGTGCTCATACCCATAGGTGTTGCCATCATCGTCGTAATAAATAAATCGACTCGCGGCCTGAGATGGAAATACATCGATCACCACTTCCGTAACCGGACGCTGATCGACGTAGTCCTCTACCTGCTGCGAAGCAATGATCGTTCCGCTGCGCACGAAGAGCGGGATGTTCTCCCATGTTTGCGAATCAACCTTGTAGTTGATCGTCTGACCACCTTGGAACCGTGTTCCGCGAAAGTAGTCGTACCATGTGCCGGAGGGAAGATAGATTTTTTGCATCGATGCCCCACGCGTGACCACGGGCGAGACGAGGAACGCGTCGCCGAACATCCAGGACGAGTCTTCGTTCACCACATGAGGGTCGTCGGGGAACACCCAGAACAGAGGGCGCACGATGCCGACCCCGGTTTCCGATGCGATGCGTTGATACGAGTAGATATAGGGCAACAGCTTATACCGCAGGCGAATGGCGCGCGTTGCGGCGGCTTCAGCCGTGTGGCCATAGACCCATGGCTGGCGCTTCTCTCCAAACTTACCGTGTACGCGGTCGATCGGCACAAAAGCTGCAAACTCCATCCATCGCGCGTAATTCTCAGGTGAAGGATGCCCCGAGAACCCTCCGG